>JAGQTE010000059.1 GCA_020439175.1 Acidimicrobiales bacterium
GGGTGCCGGCGACGGCCACCGTGCGACGTTGCCGGCAGATGGCAGCCAGCAGCTCGGCGCGACGGCGCACCGGCACCTGGCGCTCGACGGCGGCGACGACCTCCGGGTTGGTGTCCGGGATGGCGGTCGAGATGCCGACCTCGGCCAGATCGGCCGGCAGGTGCGCGGCGTCATGGCCGACGTGCACCACGATGCCCGCAGCGGCGAGCCGTTCGAGGCCCGGCGACGCCTTGAGGTCGCTGCCCGAAACGGTGTGCCCCATCGCCGCCAGCACGGTGGCGATGGCACTCATCCCCGCCCCGCCGATCCCGACGATGTGGATCGATTGTGCACCGCTGAGGTCGAGCGGGTCGGGGGCGCGCGTCATGACCGTGCCTCGCGCTCGAGCAGTGCGGCGACGCGCGCCGCGGCGTCGGGGATGCCCTGGGCGCGCGCCGCTGCGGCCATGGTCGTGCGCAGCTCGGCGTCGTCGACGAGCGGTCCGAGCTCCGCCTCGAGCCGGTCGACGTCGAGCTCGGCGTCGGGCACGAGGCGCGCCGCGCCGCCACGCACCAGCGCCTGCGCGTTGGCGGTCTGGTGGTCGCGCGTGGCGATCGGCAGCGGCACCAGCACGGCAGGCACCCCCACGACCGCCAGCTCGGCGACGGTCGTGCCGCCGGCACGCGACACCACGACGTCGGCCGCCGCCAGCAAGAGGTCCATGTGCTGCTCGTAGGCGACGGTCTGGTACACGAGCGCTGCCCCGTCGGCCGGACCCTCGTCAGGGACGGTCCGGAACTCGTCCCAGTCACGTGAGCCGGTGACGTGGCGGATGGCGACATCCCCTCGCGCCGCCCACCGACCGGCCAGGGCGTGCACGGCACGGTTGATCGATCGGGCGCCGAGCGAGCCGGAGAAGGCGGCGACCACCACCCGGTCGTCGGGCAGGCCCAGCTCGGCACGTGCTCGCGCTCGGTCGCGCCCGGGATCGAGGGCGAGCAGCTCGGCCCGCACCGGGTTGCCCGTGACCTCGGTCCGCGGCAGGTCGGTCTCGGGGAAGGGCACCGCACAGGCGCGAGCGAAGCGACCGGCCAGCCGGTTCGCCAAGCCCGCCCGGGCGTTCTGCTCCGCCACGACCATCGGCACGCGCCACAACGCCCCGGCGACGACGCAGGGTGCGGCGGCGTAGCCACCCAGCACCAGCAGCACCTTCGGCCGCCAGCGGCGCAGGAGGCCGATCGCCTGCAGCGTGGCGCGCACGATGCCGAAGGCGGCCGCCACGTTGGCGAGGCTGAGCTTGCGCTGGATCCCGCGGCCCGGCAACGCCTCGAGGGCGTAGCCGGCCTCGGGCACCAGGTCGACCTCGAGGCCCCGTGCCGAGCCGACGAAGCGGATCGACGCCTGGTCATGGCCGGCGTCGACCAGGGCCTGGGCGATGGCCAGGCCGGGCAGCACGTGACCGGCGGTGCCCCCGCCGGCGATCACGGCGTACGTGGCGGGAGGGGGCGCGTCGGTCACGAGGTGTGCCGGGCGATGTTGCACAAGATGCCCGCGGCGAACAGCGAGATGAGCAACGACGAGCCGCCGGCCGACACGAACGGCAGCGGGACGCCGGTGGTCGGCATGACCCCGACGGCGGCGCCGATGTTCACGACGGCCTGGAACAGGAACCAGGCGGCGATACCCGAGGCGACGAGCATGCCGAAGCGATCCGGCGCCCGCATGGCGACGCGGATGGCGGCGGCGCCGAGCGCCAGGAACAGCACGAGCAGCACCATGGCGCCGAGGAAGCCGAGCTCCTCGCCGATGACGCTGAAGATGAAGTCGGTGTCGGCCTCGGGCAGGTAGCCGTACTTGGCCCGCCCCTGCCCCACCCCGGTCCCGACGAGGCCGCCGTTGGCGATGGCAGCCGCGCTCTGGATGTTCTGGTAGCCGACGTTGGCCGGA
>JAGQTE010000060.1 GCA_020439175.1 Acidimicrobiales bacterium
ACAGGACCTCGCCGCCGGGGGTCGGGAGCGCCGCGTCGTCGGGGAGCACCGGACAAGCATGGGCGCGGCGGGCGACGGTGCGCATGGCGCGATCGAGTGCGTCGGCGGCGTCGTCGGCCGCTGCGGTGTGGCGCTCGACGTCGCCGAGGGCGGGACGGAGGGTGTCGGCGACGTCGGCGTCGGCGAGGCGTCGGCGGTCACCGTCGAGCGTCGACGCCGCGGCATCGAGCTCGGCCTGGCGGTCGAGCAGGCAGCGGTGGCGATCCCAGGCGTCGGCCCGGGTGCGGGCGGCGTCGGCGGCGGCGTCGGCGGCGGCAAGCTCGGCGGCGGTGTCGGCGGCCTCGGTGGCCGCTGCAACAGCCAGCGCCTCGAGACGATCGGCCACAGCGTCGAGCTCGTGCTGGTCGGCAGGCCATGCCGGCCCGTCGTGGCCTGCCCCGTCGAGCGCGCCGGCGTCGTCGACCGGAGTGCCATCGCCGGTGTCGATGACGGGGGTCTGGGTGCCGAGCGCCTCGGCGGCCACGCTTCCGACGGCCTCCGCGTCGTGGGCGTCGACGGCGCCGTCGGCGACGAGCGTGTGCCACCGATCGGCCGCCTGGCGGCGCAGCGTCGCCAGCTCCCGCTCGCCGGCGGCGACGTCGAGGCGGCGGCGCTTGGCCTCGTGGTCGAGCCAGGCGGCGGCCCGGGCGTAGAGCTCGGTGTCGAACAGCTTCTGCAGCAGCTGCTCGCGCGTGGCGTTGTCGGCGCGCAGCACCTGCTCGAACCGGCCCTGCGGGAGCAGGATGACCTGCTGGAACTGGACGGCGGTGAGACCGAGCAGGTGGCCGACGGCCTGGTTGACGTCGGTGACCTTCTCCGCCACCGGCACCCACGCGCTGCCGTCGAGCCGGGCGAGGGTGGCCTTGGACGGCTGCTGGGTGGTGCCGGTGCCGCGGCGGCTGCGCCGCTCGTGCATGGGCACGCGGTGCACGCGGTAGCGGGCTCCTTGCGAGGAGAACTCGAGCTCGATCCACGGGTGGGCGTCGGGCTCGGCGTGGTCCGAGCGCAGGGTGTCGCGGTTGCGGGCACCGGGGACCTCGCCGTAGAGGGCGAAGCACAGCGCGTCGAGCAGGAAGGTCTTGCCGGCGCCGGTCGGGCCGTGGATGAGGAACAGCCCGTCGGCGGTGAGCGGGTCGAAGTCGATGTCGACCTCGCCGGCGTAGGGGCCGAGGGCGTGCAGCTGGAGGCGGTGCGGTCTCACGGTTCGACGGCTCCTGCGACGGCGGCGAAGGCTTCGGTGAGGACGGCGGTCTGGGCGGCGTCGGCGGCTGTGCCGTGCTGATCGCCCCAGAAGGCCTGGGCGAGCTCGAGCGGGGAGCGGGCGGCGCGCACCGTGCCCGCGACCGAGCCGATCGGGACCGCGGCGACGCCGTCGGGCTGGTGCTCGAGCACGACGGCGTGCGGGAACCGCTGCTGGAGGCGGGCCATGGCCTGCATCGGCTGGTCGCGGTCGGTGAGCACGATGCGCAGCCGGTCGGCGGTGGCGTCGGCGTAGGCGTCGCCGCCGAGCAGCTCGTCGATGGTGCCGGTGAGGGTGCGCACCGCCCGGCCGACGCCGAGCGGGACGACCTCGGCGTGCACCGTGCCGTCGGCGGCGAGCTCGACCATCCGCACCGACTTGGCGGCGCCCTCCTCCGAGAAGGAGTACGGCAGCGGCGAGCCGGCGTAGGCGATGCGGTCGCCGTCCCACGCCTGGTCGCGGTGGAGGTGGCCGAGCGCCACGTAGTCGATGCCGTCGAAGGTGGAGGTGTGCACGAGCTCGACCGACCCGACCGACAGGTCTCGCTCGGAGGCGCACTGCCAGCCACCGGCGACGAACGTGTGGGCGACGACGACCGTGCGCACCGGCCCGAGGGTGGCGGCGTGGGCCCGCACCCGGTCGAGCGCCAGACGGGCCACGGCCTGATGGCTGAGCCGCCCGACCGGGACGTCGTCGACGGCATCGGTCGGACCCTCGGGCGCAGCCGGTCCGCCGCCGTCGCCGTCCCCGCCGGCCAGGGCCGCCAGCACCGGGCCGGCGACCGTGGGTTCGAGATAGGGGAGGGGATAGATGGCGACCGGGGCGCCCCCGTCGATGGGGTCGATGACGATCGGCTCGACCACCCGGGCGACATCGCCGCGCACGGCGACGCCGGCCTCCTCGAGGAGGCGGTCGTTGACCGACAGGCGGGTGGCCGAGTCGTGGTTGCCGGCGATGGCGACGACGCGGGCGCCGGTGCCCCGGAGGCGGACCAGCGCATCGTCGAGCAGGGCGACGGCCTCGGTGGGCGGGATGGCGCGGTCGAACAGGTCGCCGGCGACGAGCACGACGTCGACCCGGGCCTCGGCGGTCAGCTCGACGAGCCGATCGACGACGAGCCGCTGCTCGTCGAGCAGCGAGGCGCCATGGAAGGTTCGGCCGAGATGCCAGTCGGAGGTGTGGAGGAACCGCACGAAGGCCAATGTAGGAACGGGGTGTGACAGGATCGTGGATCCCTAGATCCAGCGGCTCATTCGGAATCTGTGTTCGATCGCGGACCGGCGGTGGGTACCACGCCTCGGCAGACGCCTGCAGCGCGGCCCGCCGCTACGCTCCCGACCCATGATCGAGACGACCATCGAGCGATGGCACCAGTACCTGCGGGGCGACCTCGACGGCGGCCTGGACGAGCTGTTGCACCCCGACTGCGTGTTCCTGTCGCCCATCGTGTTCACGCCCCAGCAGGGCCGTGAGGTCACCAAGCTGTACCTGCAGGCCGCCGGCGCCACCTTCACCCAGGGCGCCGACGAGCAGCCGAGCGGCGGCGAGGACCAGCACGGCGGCGAGCGCGGCGCCAAGGTGCCCGGGGCGTTCCGCTACGTGAAGCAGGTGCTCACCGGCAACCATGCCGTGCTCGAGTTCGAGACGACGATGGACGGCACCTACGTCAACGGCGTCGACATCATCACCTGCGACGACGACGGGCTGATCGTCGAGTTCAAGGTGATGCTGCGCCCGCTCCAGGCGGTCAACCTGGTGCACGCCCAGATGAAGGCCATGCTCGAGCGCATGAGCTGACGACCAGCCGGTGGCGCAGCAGGCACCCGTCGGCCGGGCACGGATGCGTCAGAAGATCCAGTGCTCGTTGTGGTCGTGCAGGGTGTGCACGGGCAGGTCGGGCGGTGGCGGCCACGGCAGCGACGGGTCGGCGTGGCGGGCGTCGTCGTCGGCGGCGATGCGGCAGAACAGCCGGGCGTACTCGGCCTCGTAGCGCATGAACGGCAGGCCGGTGTCGTCGAGCGAGCCGAAGGCGCCCATCACGGCCCACGTGTCGATGCCCGGGGCCATCGTCGCCAGGCGCACCGTGCCGACGCGCTGGCTGTGCACGACGGCGATCGGCCGCAGCTCGAGGTTCGGGTGCGCGGCGGCCAGGCGGTCGACGACGTCGACGAACAGGTCCCGCTCGGCCCGCCAGTCGTTCGAGGTGAACGACCGCATGACGAACAACGGGCCGTCGTGGTCACGCAGCAGCGCCCGGCTGCGTTCCAGGCGACGGTCGAGGCGCTCCCACACGTCGTCGTAGAGGTCGAAGCGCTCGTGGATGTGGATGAACTCGGGCAGAGCCCAGTGCTCGGACCCGATGATGTTGCGGGCCTCGACGTCGTCGGGGCGGTTGAACGTGACGTCGACCATCGGGAACGGGTTCGGCGGCACGTAGCCCTCGCCGTCGCCGAGCAATGCCTCGTCCACGCCGGGCAGGCTCGAGAGCAGGTAGTCGAAGGCCTGGCGCGGCGCCGGGCCGAGGAGGCGCCGCAGGCCGATCGCCGGACCGCACCACCCGCCGAGCGACAGCCAGGTGCGCCCCGCCACCCGGGTACGGTCGGCGTCGAGCGTCGTCGGTCCGAGCGCCTCGGCGACGGCGGCGTCGAGCGAGTCGCCGACGAGCGGTGGGGCGTCGCCGTCGCCGATGACGCACACGTCCTCGACCGCCAGGCGGGCGCGCACGGCGGCGATCAGCGCCGCGTCGTCGAGCTGCGTCGGGTCGCTCGACACCAGCAGGTCGTCGTGCAGCACCGGGTCGAGTCCGACGCCGAGCTGCCAGCCGGTGGGGTAGTAGAGCGATGTGCGGTCGAGGCGGGCGTGGACCTCGGCGAATTGGTCGGCCGAGACGGCGTGCAGCACCGCCGTGGCGGACCGCTTGGGCGCGAGGTCCTCGGTGAGCGTGGCGGCGACCCCGGCCCAGTAGTCGCCCGAGCGCACGATGACGACGCGCTCGATGGTGGAGCTCCCCGCCGTGTGCATGGCGGGCGATCCTAGGCCCGGACGCGCCACGGCCCCGATCCGGCGCCGCAGCGCTCGGTCGGGGCCGTGGTCAGACCGGGTGGTCGGTCGCTCAGCCGGTGAAGGCCGGCGTGACCGTCGCCGCCGCGGCAGCGGTGGTCGACGTCGACGAGGGAGCGGCGGTGGTCGGCACGACCGTCGTCGTCCCGGGTGCCTGGACCTGGATGGCGAGCGCGTTGTAGCTGAAGTCCGGGTTGGGGAACGCCGTCTCCTGAGCGAAGCACTCGGCCAGGACCTCCCAGGTGCCCGTCTCGTCGGGGGTGAACCCGAAGCTCCAGTCGCCGTTGCCGTCCGGGGTCACCTCGAACTGGTCGACGACCGTGGCGGACGGGTCCAGGATGGACACCATGACGGCGCTCGGGCCCTCACAGGTGCTCGAGGCGTTCGCCGTGTTGGACACGGTCACCGGGGTGCCGACCGTGGTGGGGTTCGGCATGGCGACCATCGTCGAAGGGCTGCCACCGGCGTTGGCCGCGGTGGGCACGAGCAGCGCGGCTGCGGCGACGCCGGCGGCCGTGAGGGTGCGGAGCTTCATCGTGGGGTCCTCGTTCTCGGGTTCGGGTCAGCCGGTGAAGGCGGGGGTGACGACGGCGGCGGCCGCGGCGGTCGTGGTCGAGCCCTGCGCCGTGGTGGTCGGGGCGATCGACGTCGTGGTGCCCGGGGCCTGGGCGAAGACGCTCACCGCCAGGTACTGGATCGGCGGGAAGGCGCCAGGCTGGGCCTCGCACGAGGCGTGCACGATGTACTCACCCGGCATCGTCGGCGTGAACATGAACGACCAGTTGCCGGAGCCGTCGGTCGAGGCGGTGCCCATGTCGAAGATGCTCAGGTCGGGAGCGTCGACGAGCCACGACACCGCGCCGTCCTGGCACGTCGAGCCGCTGTCGTTGATGTTCGACACGGTCACGGCGTTGCCGACGTCGACGGGGTTGGGCGTGGCCGACATGTTGCCGATCGTCAGCTCACCGGCCGACACGGCGGTGGGCACGAGCAGGGCGGCGCCGGCGGCAGCGGCGACGAGCAGGGGGTTGCGCTTCATCAGGGGTCCTTTGATCAGGTCGTTGTCGGTCGGTCGGTGGCGGTCGGTACGTGTCAGCCGGTGAAGGCGGGGGTCACGGTGGCGGCGGCAGCGGCCGACGTGGTGGTCGAGGCCTGGGTGGTGCTCGTCGAGGCCATCGTGGTGGTCGTGCCCGGGGCCTGCGCCAGCACGGTGAGGTCGCCGTAGTCGACAGGTGGGAACGCGAACGCGTCGGCGTTGTCGGAGCAGAACGCTTGCACGACGTAGGTGCCGGCGACGTCTGGCGTGAACGAGAACGTCCAGTTGCCGCTGGCGTCAGGGTTGACCGTGCCCTGGTCGAAGATTGCACTGTCGGGGCCGTAGACGTCGACCTCGACGAACGCCGAACCCTCGCAGGTGCTGCCGGGCTCGTCGACGTTGGCGACGGTGACGGTCTGGCCGACGTCGACCGGGTTCGGCGTGGCGGTCATGGTGCCGAGCGGGATCTCGGCGAACGCCGTGGCGGCCGGTGCGAGCACGGCGGCCGCGGCGGCGCCGGCGATGAGCAAGCGGGTCGTCTTCATGGGGGGTCCTCCGGGGGGCGCGGTCGGTCACGGTCGCCGGCCAGCGCCGCAGATCGTAGATCACCACGAGGGGCGAGTGGACAACCATGTGCCGTGGCGGCTGTCGATCGGACGGCAGCGAGGCCTGCGACAACGTGCAGGGCCGCTTAAACATCGACCGTTCAGCCGTGGAGGATCGGCACCTCGTACTCGCCGAAGGCAGCGTCGAGGGTCACGACGGTCAGCTGTTCCTCAACGGCCTGGGCGATGAGCAGCCGATCGAACGGGTCCCGGTGGTGCGGTGGGAGCGTGCCGACTGCCAGCGCGTGGGCGTGCTCGATCGGCAGGCCGACGATGCCGTGGCGCTGCATCCGGCTCGGCACGTAGGTCCCGGGCGGTTCGGGGAGCACGATCTTCCCGAGTGCGTGCTTGATGGTGAGCTCCCACGACGACGCCGCCGAGAGGAACAGGTCGGAGCCCTCGTCCTCGAGTACCTCGAGGGTCTCGGGTGCGAGGCGGCCGGGGTCGAGCTGGAGCCAGAGCCACACGTGGGTGTCGAGGAGCAGCCTCATGCGTCGGAGGTGTCGAAGGCGTCGAGGACATCGGGCGGCAGCGGCGCGTCGAAGTCGTCGGGGATCGTGAAGCGGCCTCGGTCTTGCCCGAACGTGCGCCGACCCCGTTCGTGCACGGCGGTGAGGCGAGCGACGGGCACGCCGGAGCGGGTGATGACGACGTCCTCACCGCCGGCCACCCGCTGCAGGAGCTTCGACAGGTTGGTCTTCGCTTCGTGCACACCGACGGTCACCATGGCTCCAATCTGGACTTAGTCCATGACTTAGTCAAGTGGTCCAAGAGGTTGCGCACCATCCAATCGCGCGGGTGTGACAACCGAAGAGGCCAGCCGTGCACGGGAGCGGGGCACGATCCCGCCGCCGGCGCGTCATGGCGGGCGGCCTGGGTGCTCTGGAGGGTCGAGGGCGCCGCACCGGCGGTCTCCCCGGTTGGTCGGTGGACCGTGCCGGGCGAACGGACAATCGAACCGAGGAGCGGACCACCCGTGGACCTGTTGCGAGCGAACCTGGTCAAGATCGTGCAGAAGAAGGCGGCGTCGAGCCTGGCGGACGGCGAGCAGGTGCTGGCCGTCGTGATGTGCCAGGAGGAGGGCACGACGTTCAAGCAGGCGTTGACCTACGGGACGGCGTCGACGCTCGGTGGCGCCGTCGGCCGGGGCCTGCACGACGCGTTGGTCGATAGCAGGGGCGGCGAGGTGACGGCACCGCCGACGTCGATGGCCGAGTGCCTGCCGACCGGGGCGCTGCTCGTGACCTGGACCGATCGTCGGGTGCTGGTCTTCACCCGGTCGAGCATGCGGGACCGCAACCCCAAGGACCTCGCCGCCGAGCTGCCGGCCGGCGCGATCGTGGCGGCCGAGCGCGGCAAGGGCAAGCTGGGCACGCTGCCGCTGACCCTGCGCTTCACTGACGGGTCCGAGACGGTCGTCGATGCCGGGTCGCTCAACCGTTGGGACGAGGTGGATGCGGCCATCGCCGGGCAGGCGGGCCGTGGCTGACATCACCAGACGCATCGCCGGCAAGGCGGCGTCCTACCTGGAGGACGGCGAGGTCGTGCAGGCGGTCGTGCTGTGCGAACCGAAGGGCACGCTCGGTGTCACGTCGGCGGCGATGGTGGCGCTGCCACGGGTGACCAGCAAGGTGCTCGCCGATCGGGCGACCGAGGCGTACGCCGCGGCCGGCGGGATGGCCCGGGGCCTGCCGGGCAAGCCGTTCGTGGTGATCGCCACCGACCGGCGGGTCCTGGTGGCGGCGTCGAACGGCCTGCGCCTCGACGAGCCGTGCGCCGCCTACCCGCTCGGCGCGTTGCGGCTCGAGGTGCTGCCCGGCGGGTTCATCGGTCGCAAGCTGCGGCTGGCGTTCGTCGACGGCACCGATGCCGTCGTCGACGTCCAGCGCGGTCAGCCCCTCGAGCGCGCCGCGCTGGCGGTGGCAGGGTCCGGCGCGCCGCCCAAGGTCGGCGGGGGCGGCGTGGCCTGAGGCGCGACGACGCCTCGGGGCGGGGTGGGGCCGGCGCAGTGGCGAGCGCCGGCCCACCCCTCCGGCCGCTCGTTCGGCGGTCACCTCCCGGTTCGAGCGGGCCCGGCAGGCCTCCGAAGAGGCGATGCCGAGGCGGGTCACGCGACGTCGACGTTGACGACGGTCTTGTCGTTGGCGCCGTCGGCGTCGGGCGACGGCGCGGCGACCGCGACGACCACGGGCAGGCGCTCGCCGGCAGCGCGGGCGGCGCTGACCCGCACGGCGAGGGTGGCGATGGTGGTCGTGCCGGCGGCCACCGGCTCGATGGTGCACGTGAGCGTGAGGCCTTTGGGGGTGCCGCACGACCAGCCGGCGTCGGCGGCGACCTGCTCGACGGTGAGGCCGTCGAGGAACGCCATGGTCACCGTGACCGGTCCGTCGGCCGGCGTCCACGTCCCGGTGCCGTGGTTGGTGAGCTGCACGTGGAACTCGCTCAGCATCCCGGGCGGTGCCGCCGTGGCCTGCCCGACGATGCCGAGGTCGACGGAGGCGAACGGCTTCGGTGCGGTCGTCGGGGGCGTGGTCGGCGCCGTGGTCGTCGGGGGTGCGGCCGGGGTGGTCGGTGTCGGTGCCTGCGGTGTGGGGCCGGGGGCGGTGGGGACGGCGGTCGTCGGGGCCGCTGCGGTGCGGGTGCCGGTGGTTCCTTCGTCGTCGCCGGCGTCGGAGGTGGGCG
>JAGQTE010000553.1 GCA_020439175.1 Acidimicrobiales bacterium
AGCCGCACCTGGCGCTGCGCGACCTCGGCGCCAAGTTCGAGGAGCTGCTCGTCGTCGGCGACGGGGAGGCTCGCTGGCTCGACGACGACCTGCCGCACGTGCGCCGCTGGCGCACCAGGACCGTCGGCGCCGGGGTGGTGTCATGAGCGGCGACGCCACCCCGACGCCGACCCGTCGGCTCGAGCGGTTCGACGTCGCCGGCGACGGGGTCGGGCTGCACGTGACCGCCGCCGGTCCGATCGACGCTCCGGTCGTCGTGCTCGTGCACGGCTATCCCGACACGAGCCGGGTCTGGTACGGCGTCATCGACGCCCTGGCCGACCGGTATCGCGTCGTGGCGTACGACGTGCGCGGCATGGGCGCCTCGGGCACCCCGGCAGACCGCCGCACCGGGTGGCGCATGGAGCACCTGTGCGCCGACTTCGCCGCCGTCGTCGACGCCGTCAGCCCCGACGCGCCGGTGCACCTCGTCGGCCATGACTGGGGTTCCGTCCAGAGCTGGGCGTTCGTGGCCGATCCGGCCCTCGACGGTCGCATCGCGTCGTTCACCTCGATCTCGGGGCCGTCCCTGGACCTGACCGGACGGTGGCTGCGTCGAGCCTGGCGCTCCCCGCGCCGGTGGTGGTCGGTGCTGCGGCAGGGTCTGCGGTCGAGCTACGTGTGGTTCTTCCAGCTGCCGGTGCTGCCGGAGCTGGTGTGGCGGGCCGGCGCCGACCGGCTCTCGTCCGGCGTGTACGCCGTCAGCGGCGTCGACGACCCGAAGCGCCACGTCGCCCACACGGCGCGCACCGATGGGGTGCGCGGCGTCGAGCTGTACCGCCAGAACGTCCTGGGACGCTTCGCCCGGCCGCGCCTCGGCCTCGACGACCGCATCGAGGTGCCGGTGCAGCTGATCGTGCCGGCGCGCGACCCGTTCCTGCTGCCGGCGCTCTACGAGGACCTGCACGAGACCGTGCCGGACCTGGTGCGGCGCGACGTGCCGGCCGGCCACTGGGTCCCGTTGACGCACCCGGAGGCGCTGGCGCGCTGGATCGACGAGCACATCGACGCCGTGCGGCATCCGGAAGCACCGCGCCGGCGCGGCCTGCGCCGCGGCGCCGCCACGCCGGAGGACCGTGGCCGGGCGCCGTTGGCCGACGCACTGGTGCTCATCACCGGCGCCGGGCGCGGCATCGGGCGGGCGACGGCGGTGGCGTTCGCCGAGCACGGCGCCGCGCTCGTCCTGACCGATGTGGACACCGACGGCCTGGCGCGCACGGCCGAGCTGGCGGCCGACGTCGGTAGCGCAGGCGTCGAGGTGCATCGGCTCGACGTGACCGACCGTGCCGCCACCGAGGCGCTCGCCAAGGCGCTCGACGGCAGCGTCGGCGTGCCCGACATCGTCGTGCTCAACGCCGGCGTGGGAGCCGCCGGCCCCTTCCTCGACACCACCTTGGAGGACTGGGAGCGCACGATGGCGGTCAACCTGGACGGCGTCGCCAACGGGTGCGCCGTGTTCGGGCGCCGGCTGCGCGACCGCGCCGAGGGCGGTGCGATCGTCACCGTGGCCTCCGCCGCCGCCTACCTGCCGTCGCGCGCCACCCCGGTCTACGGCACCTCGAAGGCGGCCGTGCTGGCGCTGAGCGCCAACCTGCGGGCCGAGCTCGCCCCGCACGGCGTGTCGGTCAGCGCCGTGTGCCCGGGCATCGTCGACACGCCGATCCTGACCGACACCACCTTCGCCGGCGCCGACGACCCCGACGCCGTGCGCACCGCCATGGCGGCCCTGTACCGGCGGCGCGGCTTCCCGCCCGAGCGCGTCGCCGACGCCATCGTCGCCGCCGCCGTGTCGGGCCGCGCCGTCGTGCCCGTCACCACCGAGGCGCGCGCCGCCTGGGTCGGTGCGCACCTGACCCCGGGGCTGCTGCGCCGCCTCGCCCGCATCGATCCGACGGCCACCGCCGTCCGCCTGAGGAGCTGACCCGCCATGTCCGTCATCCCGCTCCCGCCCACCGACGTCGCCGGCGAGACCGACGCGCACCCGAACCTCGAGGTCCGGCGCGTGCGGTTCGTCTGGGACGGCGTCGAGGTCAGCTGGCTGCCGTCGGACCGCATCGCCGGCCAGGTCGTCAACGTCATCCATCTGGCGCTGCCGCCCGGTGAGCGCTGGTTCGTCGACACCTACCGGCGGGCGCTGCCGCTCGTGGCCGACGAGCGCCTGCGCCGCGAGATGAAGGCGTTCATGGGTCAAGAGGCCGTGCACGCTCGCAGCCACGCCGGCTTCGTCGAGCACATGGACGCCGCGGGCTACGAGACGGCGCCGCTCGTCGCCATGATCGACGACATCGTGGCGCGGTGGTCCCGACTCGGTCGCCGGGTGCTCGGCGAAGCTCGGACGCTGCGGATGGAGCTGGCGGTGATCGCCGGCATCGAGCACTACACGGCGGTGCTCGGGGAGTGGGCGCTGCGCACCGATCTCCTCGACGCCGCCGACCCGCGACTGGCCGACGTGCTGCGCTGGCACGGTGCCGAGGAGCTCGAGCACAAGTGCGTGGCCTTCGACGTCCACCTCGCCGTCAGCGGCAGCTACGTGGGCCGGGTGCTCGGGTATGCGATCGCCTCGGCCGAGCTGGCTCGGTTCTGGGACCGGGCGACCGGTCACCTGGTCGCACGCGATCCGCACCTGTCGAGCTGGCGGTACCGTCTCGCCGTGGTGCGATCCTTCCTGCGGGGAACCTTGCCGGGACGTGAGCTGATCGGCTCGCTGCTCGGGTACCTGCGTCCCGGCTTCCACCCTGCCGAGCGGTCGACCCTCGGGCTCACCCGGGCCTACCTGGCGTCGTCGCCGGCGGTCGCCGACCTGGCGGAGCGCTCGGCATGAGCCCGCCGTCCCAGCGCCGGATCCTGGGCGG
>JAGQTE010000554.1 GCA_020439175.1 Acidimicrobiales bacterium
AGGATCGAGTTGCCCCGGTGCCGGTCGATCGACCGCCACACCTCGACGGCGTCGAACTTGGGTACGAGGATGTTGGCGTTGCCCTGGAACAGCTGCATCAGGGTGCTGACGAAGGCCGCGCCGTGCATCAGCGGTGGGGTCGACATGAAGATCAGCTGCCCGAGGCTGTTGCGGGCGTTCTCGGCGTGCTCCCACTCGGACGCCACCGGGATCCGGGTGAAGGGATCGATGCCGCCGGCGAGGGCGAAGAAGATGTCCTCGCTGCGCCACATGACGCCCTTGGGCATGCCGGTGGTGCCGCCCGTGTAGATGATCACCTGGTCGTCGCCGGAGCGCTCCGGGAAGTCCCGTGCGGGCGACCCTGACGCCATCGCCTGCTCGTAGGGGATCGGGTCGAGGCCGGCCTGGTCGGCGCCGGAGCCGTCCTCGATCATGACGAGGGTGCGCAGCAGGGGGAGGTCGTCGCGCACGGTGGCGACGCGCGGGCCGTACTCCTCGCTGTAGATGAGCCCGACGAGATCGGCGTTGTCGAAGAGGTAGCGCAGCTCGTCCTCGACGTAGCGGTAGTTCACGTTGACGGGCACGGCGCGGATCTTGGTGATCGCCAGCAGCGCCTCGACCCACTGCAGCGAGTTCATGGCGTAGATGCCGACGTGCGCGCCCGGCTCGACCCCGCGGTCGGCGAGCACGTGCGCCAGCCGGTTCGCCCGCTCGTCGAGCTCGGTGAACGTGCGGGACTCGTCCTCGCAGATCAGCGCCAGGCGGTCGGGGACGGCATCGACGGCGTGCTCGAACAGGTCGGCGACGTTGTAGGCCATCCCCTAATAGAACACGTTCCTAAACGATCGTTCAAGTAGCGCCCGGCGGGCACGCCGCCACCGCCTCGGCCAGCTCGGCAAGCGCCGCGGGGATGCGGCGGGCCAGCTGGTCGGGGTCCGGCAGCAGGTTGGCGGCGGCGATGATCCCGACATCGATCGAGTCCCGGTAGCTCATCATCGTGATGTTGCAGCCGGCGCCCTCCATGATCGGACCCATCGGATAGGCATGGCACAGCTCGGCGCCGGCCAGGTACAGCGGGAACGGTGGGCCGGGCAGGTTGGAGACCATCAGGTTGATCGCCGGCGGGTGGCGGTCGGCGAGGTTGCGACCCGAGTACGTGCCGATGAGCAGGCGGGCCAGGGTCGGGTCGGCCTGCTCCGCCCACCCGGCGAGGGTGTCGGGGTCGAAGAGCCGGTGCTCGTCCTTGGATGCGGCGGCGGCGCGGATGGTGGCCTCGAAGCGCGCCACGGGATCGGCGAGGTCGGTCCGCAGGTGGCTGAACATCGTCGAGAGCTTGTTGCCCGTCGCCGAGCCGTCGGCCTGCGCCCGCACACTGATCGGGCACGCCGCCACCAGCGGTTGCGCCGGCAGGGCGTCGCGGTCGAGCAGCAGCGACCGCAGCGCCCCCGCCGCGACGGCGAGCACCACGTCGTTGACGGTGGCGCCGAACGGCGCCTTGATCGCCTTGACGTCGTCGAGGCCCAGCCGTGCGAACGCCACCGTGCGACGGGCCCCGATGGCGCCGTTGACCGGTGTCGGCGGGCAGACGAGCGGGGTGGCGCCGCCGATGTCGTCGCTCGCCAACGGATCGAGCGCCGCGCGCCGACGGCGCACGGCGATGGTCGAGCGGACCGTGCGTCCGAGCAGGCCCCCCAGCTCGGCGACCGAGCGGGCGCGGGTGCCGATGCCGAAGGCCGCCAGCTCCAACGGCGTCGGCTCGGTGGGCCCGCTCGACTCGGTGGGCCCGCTCGGCTCGGCGGCTGGTGCCTCGGCGGCTGTGGCGGGCACGGGCTCGAGGTCGAAGAACGCCACCATCTGCTCGACGCCCGCCACCCCGTCGATGGCGGCATGGTGGAGCTTGGCGACCAACGCGATCCGGTCGTCGGCGAGTCCCTCGACGATCCACATCTCCCACAGCGGGCGGGAGCGGTCGAGCGGCGTCGAGGCGATCGTGCCCACCAGTTCGGCCAGCTCCGCCTCGCCGCCGGGCGCCGGCACGGCGGCGCGATGGACGTGCTGGTCGATGTCGAGGTCGGTCGCCGGGGTCCACACCGGATGGGACAGGCCCAGCGGTACCGGGACCAGGCGCCGGTTGAGCGGCGGCACCAGGTGCAGGCGCGAGGCGATGTGATCGCGCACGGTGGCGAAGCGGTAGCCGCCGGGCATGGAGGCGGGATCGAGGACGGCGCACAAGGTCACGTGCAACGGCTGCGTCGGCGTCTCGGCGTACAGGAAGACGGCGTCGAGTCCCGAGAGTCGCTGCATGCGCAGATGCTCGCGCGTTCGTGGCGGCGTGGCACCACGGCGCGCCGACCCGCGAGACTCACGTGATGGCGCGTCGACTCGTCCCCGGCCCCAAGACCACCTCCTGGGGCTACCTGGGCATCAGCCTCAACAACGTCCTGTACACGGTCAACGCCTACGTCCCGGCTCGACGCAACCGCCTGCTGTACGCCCCGAGCTTCTTCGCGTCGTGGATCACGATCGAGCTGGCCTGGTTCCACCTGATCTGGCAGGTGGCCTTGACCGGTGTGGCGGCGGCGCTGGGGGCGTTCCGCCACCGGCCCGGCCGGATCGGGCTGGCGCTGATGGTCGCCAACTGGGTGGGGCTGGCGGTGACGATCAAGCACAGCATCGACGCTCGCCGCGAGATCCACGAGGCGTTCGTCGACCTGCGTCACGAGCGTGGCGCGGCCAAGGGCCTCCCGGTCACGGTCACGCGCAACATCGCCTACCAGCGGGTGGCCGGCAAGGAGCTGCGCCTCGACATCTGGGCGCCGGCGACGCCACCGGCCGACGGCGAGCGGCGGCCGGCGCTGGTGCAGATCCACGGGGGCGGCTGGACGATCGGGGACAAGCGCGAGCAGGGCCGGCTGATCATGAAGAAGATGGCCTCGGAGGGTTGGGTCTGCTGCAACGTCAACTACCGCCTCAGCCCGGGCGCGACGTTCCCCGACCACCTCGTCGACTGCAAGCGGGCCGTGGCGTGGCTGCGCCAGCACGCCGACGAGTACGGCATCGACCCCGGGTTCATCGCCGTGACGGGGGGCTCGGCAGGTGGCCACCTGGCGGCGCTGGTGGCGCTCACGGCGGCGGACCCGTCGCTGCAGCCGGGCTTCGAGGACGCCGACACGAGCGTGCAGGCCGCGGTCCCCTTCTACGGGGTGTACGACTTCACCAACCGCAACGGCGGCTGGCCGGCGGACACCTTGCGCCTGTTCATCGAGCCGATCGTGATGAAGGCCTACCTGGCCGACGAGCCCGAGCGGTTCGCCCAGGCGTCCCCGCTCGATCAGGTCCACGCCGACGCGCCGCCGTTCCTGGTGATCCACGGCGATCGGGACACCCTGGCGCCGCTCGTCGACGCCCGCGACTTCGTGGCACGGCTGCGGGCCGTGGCGGACCAGCCCGTCTACTACCTGGAGCTGCACGGCGCCCAGCACGCCTTCGAGATCTTCCCGTCGTTGCGGGCGGGGCGCGTCATCGACGCGGCGGCGCACTTCCTCGACGCCGTGCACACGGCGTACCTGGCCTCGGGGCACGAGCTCGACCCGGCGACGGTCGAGGCCGAGGTGGACGCCGAGCTCGGTGACCTCGACGCGCCCGTCGTGTCCTAGATTGCCCGACCATGTCGTTGAACCAGACGATCCGTCGCTACGTGCCGTCCGTGAGCATGCTCACCTACCGCTCGTGGTTCCGGTGGCTGTCCCGTCTCGCCGACTTCCTGCCGAAGGTGGTGTGGCGCGAGTTCCGGTCGCTGCCGCCGAACGAGCTGCGCGCCCGGGTCGGCGTCGGCAACCGGATCTTCACCAACCAGGTCATGCACATCCGACAGGGCTACGACTTCTGGCTCCACGCGGCGGCGCACGGATGGTTCGACTTCACCAGCGACATCGTCGAGATCGGCGTCGGCTGCGGCAGGCGGGCCTTCCACATGCGGGACTTCCGCCTGTCCGACAGCACCTTCACCGGCACCTATCTCGGCATCGACATCGACTCGGAGCTGCTGAGCTGGTGCCGCGCCAACTTCGACGACCGGTTCGACTTCGTGCAGTCGACGCACGCCAGCGCCTCGTACATCAACGACGGGGCCAGCGACGGCTACTACCGGGTGCCTCGTGACGACGCCAGCGTCGACTTCTTCCTCGGCACGTCGGTGCTGACGCACCTGCTCGAACCCGAGCTGCGGAACTACCTCGAGGAGGGTGCGCGCGTGCTGCGGCCCGGTCGGACGCTGGCGATGACGTGCTTCGCCGTCGACTACGCGCCGTCGACGATGGGGGACCGGCACTCGTTCCGCCACCGGGTCGGCAACGCCTACGTCGAGTCGCTGGCCCAGCCCGAGGCCGCCGTAGCCTACGACGCGTCGTTCCTGTGCCAGGTGGCGCTCGAGAGCGGGTTCGCCGACGCGCGGATCATGCACCACCCCGCCGACGTGCAGCACATCCTGGTGTGCACCCGCTGACTCATCCGGCGGCCAGGAACAGCTGGCTGAGCTCGTCGGTCGGCAGCGGCGCGCCGGCGTAGGCGACCTCCCCGGCCCGCAGCACCACGATGGACTCGGCGATGCCCAGCGCGTGCTCCACGTACTGCTCGACGAGCAGCAGCGCCGTACCCAGCCGGCGGATCTCGGCCAGGCGCTGGTACACCTCGCCGATGATCACCGGCGCCAGGCCGAGCGAGAGCTCGTCGACCACCAGCAGGCGCGGTGGGTCGACCAGCACGCGGGCCAGCGAGAGCTGTCGCTGCTCGCCGCCCGAGAGGCTGCCGGCGAGCTGGGCGCGGCGCTCGCCGAGGCGCGGGAACATGGCATAGGCCTGGTCGGTCAGCTCGGCGGCGCGCGCCGTGCCGTGCGCCTGACGCAACGGCAGCGCCAGGTTCTCCTCGACGCTCAGCGTGGCGAACACCGATCGACCCTCAGGTGCGTGCGCCACCCCGCGACGAGCGATCTCGTGGGCGGGCAGCCCCGAGATCACCTCGCCGTCGAACGCGACCGTGCCGGCGGTCGGCCGGACGAGCCCGCTCACGACCCGAGCCACCGTCGTCTTGCCCGCGCCGTTGGGTCCGAGCAGCGCCACGGCGCCGCCGGCGGGAACGGTGAGGTCGACGTCGACCACCGCCTTGAACGGTCCGTAACCGGCGTGCACGCCGGCGAGCTCGAGCAGCGGCGCGCTCACTCGGTCACCCCCAGGTACGCCCGGCGCACCGCGGGGTCCTCCAGCACCGTGTCGGTCGGGCCGCTGGCGATGACCCGCCCGTAGTCGAGGACCACGACCCGCTCGCACAGGTGCTGCACGGCGGTGACGTCGTGCTCGACCAGCACGATGGCGACGTCGCGTTCGGCGTGCGCCGCCTGCAGGGTGGCGACGACCTCGTCCGTCTCGATGCGGTCGAGGCCCGAGAAGGGCTCGTCGAGGAAGACCAGTCGTGGTTCGGTGATCAGCGCCCGTCCGAGCTCGACGAGGCGCCCGGTGCCGAGGCTGAGGGCATCCACCGGCCGGTCCCCGTCGTCGAGCAGCCCCAGCTGCGCCAGCACCCGGTCCACCCGGTCGCGCTCGGAGGGATGGATGCGGCCGCGCAGGACCAGGTCCGACGGCAGGCCACCGGCTCGCCGATGCGCCCGATCGGCGACCAGCAGGTGGTCGCGCACGGTCATCCCGGCGAAGAGCTCCATGCGTTGGAAGGTGCGGGCGATGCCGAGCCGCGCCCGGCGGTGCACCGCCAACGCGCCCAGGTCCTTGCCCTCGAACAGGACCCGACCCGCGTCGGGCCGCAGGACACCGGTGAGGCAGTTGAACAGCGTCGTCTTGCCGGCCCCGTTGGGGCCGATCAGCCCGACGATCTCGCGCTCGTCGCACGCCAGGTCGACGTCGTCGAGCGCCACGATGCCGGCGAAGCGCTTCGTCACCCCGCGCGCCTCGAGCAGCGTCATGGTCGCGCCTCCGCCGGCGCCACCGGGTCGACCGCCGTCGGCGCGTCGTCGGGTGGGTGGGCGCGGCGCCGCGACACGAGCCGCACGAACCGCTGGGTCTGGGCCTCGACGATGCCCTCGGGATGCTTGGCGTAGGTGAGGGCGCCGAGGCCGAACAGGATGAACGACACGCTGCCGGCCAACGTGGCCGAGACGCCGAGGACCTTCTCGAGGATCTGGCGGAACAGCACGAACGACAGGCCGCCCGTGACGGCGCCGGGCACGGTCCGCGCCCCGAGCGTGATGACGAGCACGACCCATACCAGCCCGACGAAGAAGGTGAAGTTCGCCTGGTAGACCTGCCGCCCCATCTGCCGTTCGAAGGTGGCCATGAGCCCCCCGCCGAACCCGGCGATGGCGGCGCTCACGGCGAAGGCGATGACCTTGAGGCGACCGGTCGAGAGCCCCAGGGACGCCACGCCGAGCTCGCTCGAGCGCATGGCGGTGAGGGCGCGTCCCGTCGTCCCGTTGCGGATCAGCAGCACGATGCCGGCCACCAGCGCCAGCAGCGCGGTGCACAGCAACAAGAACGCCCGGTTGTTGGCGAAGTCGATGCCCGCCAGCAGCGGCCGCGGCACCTTGAGCTGGCGCGTCGGCCCCGAGACGGCTTCGAGCGGTACGAGCACGTTCTCGAACATGACGGCGAACGCCAGCGTGGCAAGCGCCAGGTAGATGCCGCTCAGCCGGAGCGCCGGCAGGGCGATCAGGGCGCCGAGCGCGGCGGCGACGGCGGCGCCGACGACCATCGCCACCAGCACCGACATCCCGGTCTTGTCCACGAGCTGGGCCGTGGCGAAGGCGCCGACGGCGGCGAAGGCCGCCTGGCACAGCGAGATCTGCCCGGCGAGGCCGACCACCACCGTGACCGACAAGAAGATCAGGCTCAGGATGATCCCCTGGGTGATGACGCGCAGCCAGAACTCGTCGAACACCGCCAGCGTGGCGACGACGAACACCACGAGGCCGGCGCCGGCGAGCGACCGGTTGAGCACGGTCATCCAGCGCGGTCGTACGAACCCGCCCGGCGACGGCGGCGGAGGATCGACGCCGGCGAGCGGGTCGCCGCCGCCGGCATGGTCGCGCAGCCCCGGCCAGAAGAGCAGCAGGCCGAAGAGCACGGCGAAGGGCAGCACCGACCGGAAGCCGGTGCTCAGCACGTTGTCGGCGGGCAGCACACCCGCGGCCAGCGCCTGGCCCACGCCGAGCGCGATCCCGCCGGCGAACGCCATCGGGATGCTGACGAGCCGGGCGAACACCGCCGCCGCCAGGGCGGCGATGAGCAGACCGAAGAAGTCGAGGTCGGTCAGCTGCGCGAACAGCGGGGCGACCAGGACGCCGGCGAGCCCGGCGAACAGCGACGACAGCATCCAGGCGAACGACCCCACGCGGTCGGCGTTCACGCCGGCGAGCTGGGTCATGCGCGGGCTCTCCACGACGGCGCGCATCTGCAGGCCGAGGTTCGTGCGCCGGAACAGCAGCCCGAGGCCGAGCACGGACAGCACCGCCACCACCACGGTGACGATCTCGTTGGCCGAGGTGTTGATCCCGGCGACGTAGATCGGGTCCTCGGACGCCACGCCCGGTGGTGCCAGCTTCGCCTGGGACCCGAGCAGGAAGTCGAGGTTGACGATCTGGGGGATGGCGACGAGCAGGCCCAGCGACACGACCAGCTTGGCCACCGGGGGAGCGGTGCGCAGGTGGCGGTAGAGGGCGCGGTCGAGGAACCAGCCCAGCGCCGGGGCCGCGATCAGCACGGACACCACCACGGCGGGCACCATGGGCCAGCCGAAGCGATCGGGGTCCCGGAGCGTGTAGTAGAGCGCTGCCGACACGTAGGCCTGGGCGCCGAAGGCCAGGTTGAGCACCCCCGACGTCTTGTAGGTGAGCACGATCCCGATGGCGACGAGCGCGAACACGCACCCCATCGGGACGCCCCGGATGGCGTACTCGACGACGTCGGGCACCGCCGGTCAGCCCCGATGCTCGGTGACGAGCTCGTCAGCGGTGTTGGAGGTGCAGGTGAAGGGCTTGCCCGGCTCGGCGAAGATCGGTACGAAGGCGCCGTCTTGGACCTGGGAGATCACGCCGCAGCTCTCGGGACGCAGCTCGTCGTGCTCGAAGGTCCAGTTGACGTGCGGCACGATGCCGTCGGCGTTCCAGTCCTCCATCTGGTTGATGGCGGCGATCACCTTGGCCTGGCTGAACTCGGGACCGGCGCCGACGAGCCCCCGGTAGAACAGGTCGGCGTTGAGCCACCCGGCGAGCGAGAGCTCGTTGGCCTCCGCCCCGGGCACCTTGGCGATCCACTCCTTGAAGTTGCGCAGGCCCTCGGGCGGGTCGGGGACCTCGAGCGACGCCGGGATGGTGAGGACGTAGCCCCCTTCGAGCACGTCACCGAACTCGTCGAGCAGGCGCTGGTCGTAGGCGTTCTGCATGTACTGCGGGATGTCGAGCTGCTGCGCCTTGAGCTCCTTGGCCAGGGTGACCGAGCCGTTGGCGTCCATGCAGGTCGTGACGAAGTCGACGCCGGCCTCGCGCATCTTCGACACCTGGACGGACAGGTCGGTCGCCCCGTAGGGCACGGCGTCGCTGTAGGCGAGCTCTGCGGTGGGCCACTTCTCGAACGACTTCTTCACGCCCTCGGCGCAGTCGGCGGACTGGTCGACGGCGTACGACAGCAGGCCGACCTTGGTGGCGCCGATCTCCTGGGCGAGCCACGGCTGGGCCGGTGTGGCGCAGTCGATGCAGATGTAGCCCTTCTCGTTGAACAGGTTCGGCGGGCCGCCCCACTCGGGGTTGATGTTCCAGCCGAAGGTGGGGATCCCGGCATCGGCCGCGGTCTGGGCGCCGCCGAAGAGCAGCGTGGCGACGGGCAGGATGGCGAACACCTCGTCCTGGCTGATCAGGCCCTGGACCTCGGCGGCGTTGTTCACCATCTGGTCGTCACGCTCGGCGACGAGCTCGAGTTGGCGCCCGTAGATGCCGCCCCGGCTGTTCACCATGTCGAAGTACGCCTGTGCGCCCTTGAACGCCTGATCGACCTGGAGCTCGAGGACGTTGGTGGTGGACGCCACGCCGCCGACCTTGATGGCGGTGTCGGTGACGCCGGGTGCGTCGACCGGGACGTTCTTGGTCAGGTCCTCGGCCGAGACGGTGCCGAGGGTTCCGACCGGCTCGTCGCCGTTGGCCTGGGAGCTGTCGGTCGTCGAGTTCCCACAGGCGCCGGCGGCCAGCGCGCACACCGCTACGACGATCCCCCATCGCTTCGCCATCGTTCCCCCTCAGGTTGGCGTCCCCGCCCGGTCGACTCCGCCGGCCAGCACACTAGCCAGGGTAGCTGACACCCGTGTCAGGAAACGCGCGGCCGGTGCTCGGCGGCAGCGCCGAACACGGCGTCGTGCACGCTGTCCGCCAACGTGTCGAGCATGGCGTCGCGATCGGCGCCCACCTGCCCGGACAGCACGAAGTAGTTGAACCGCTCGATCATCGCCACCAGGGCGAGCGCCGCCACGTCGTTGTCGATGCGGTCGCGCGCCTTGGCCCGCTTGGGGGTCGGGAGCTGCGCCGCCAGCGCCACCGCCAGCTCGCCCAGCAGGTCGGTCCCCATGCGTCCGAGCTCGCTCTGGTCGATCTCCGCCTCGGTCCAGGTGCGCAGGATGGGGCCGTAGCGCTCGTACAGCTCGCTGAAGCGCGACAGCCACGCCCGCAGGGCCTCCCGACCGGCGGCGTCGGCGGTGATCGGTTCCAGGCTGGCGGCGAGGTCGGCCATCTCGTCGGCCACGTCGGCGACGAGCGCGGCGAACAGGGCTTCCTTGTTCGAGAAGTAGAGGTAGAAGGTGCCGTGCGAGGTCTTGGCGGCCTTCACGATGTCGTCGACGCGCGCGGCGTGGAAGCCGCGCCGGGCGAAGACGTCGATGCCGGCATCGAGCAGCCGGCGGCGTGTCTTGCGGCCCCGGGCGCGCAGCTCGCGTCCGGCGGCGTCGGCGGCGCGTGCGGTGCGGGGAGTGGGGTCGGCCATGGGCAGAGATCGTCGCCACGTCCGTGACGGTGCCGTCAGGTTAGGGCACGGCCGCGGGAGCGGTTCCGATACCTGACGTACATGTCATGTTGGTCGAGGTCCCGACCTATGATCGGCCGTCGTGACCTCCGCCCGCACCACCGCTCCTGCGCCCGGCGAGGCGGCGCTGCCGGCGGCGAGCGCCGCGGCGCTGCTGCGCCGCAACGCGGCGCAGGCGCAGATCGCCGAACGTCCGGCGGTGCGCTTCGGTGCGGTCACCTGGACCCATGCCGACTACGTGGCCGAGTGCGCCCACATGGCGCAGCTGCTGCTGGCGCTGCGTCCGGAGGACGGCCCGTTCCACGTGGGTGTGCTGCTCGACAACACGCCGGACTACCTGGTGGCGCTGGGCGGTGCGGCGCTGGTGGGGGCGACCGTCGTCGGCCTCAACCACACGCGACGCGGCGAGCACCTCCTGCGCGACCTCACCCATGCCGACGTCGGCATCGTGCTGAGCGAGCCGGAGCACCTCGCCGACCTGGCGCCGATCGCCCGGGACCTGCCGGTGGCGCCGGAGCGGGTGCTGATCAGCCGGCGGTGGAGCGAGGTGGACGGCGACGACGCGGCAGCGATGCTCCCCGGGAGCCGCGACCTGGCCGAGGCGCTGGCGGAGGTGCCGTCGACGGACCCGGGCCTCGAGCCGAGCGTCGACGACCGATGGGCGTTGATCTTCACCTCCGGGACCTCGTCGGCGCCCAAGGCCGTCATCTGCAGCCAACGGCGGCTGCTCACCACCGGCGCCCGCATGGCGACCTTGCTCGGCATCGGTGCCGATGACGTCGGCTACGTGTGCATGCCGCTGTTCCACTCCAACGCCGTGATGGTCGGCTGGGCGCCGTCGATCGTCGCCGGCGCCAGCGTGGGTCTGGCACGCCGGTTCACCGCCTCGGGATGGCTGCGCGACGTCCGCCGGTACGGCGCCACCTACTTCAACTACACGGGCAAGCCGCTGAGCTACGTCGTGGCGCAGCCGGCCGCTCCCGACGACGCCGACAACCCGCTGCGGATCGCCTTCGGCAACGAGGGATCGCCCGAGGTGGTCGAGGCGTTCGCCCGCCGCTTCGGCGTCGAGGTGATCGACGCCTTCGGCGCCACCGAGGGAGGCATCGCCGTCAACCGCGACGTGCCGATGCGCTCCGGAGCCATGGGCGTGGCGCCGCCCAACATCTGCGTGGTCGACGACTCCGGTGCCCCGTGCCCGCCGGCGCGCTTCGACGCGCACGGCCGCCTCGCCAACGCCGACGACTGTGTCGGCGAGATCGTCAACACCGCCGGCGCCGGGCCGTTCGAGGGGTACTGGAACAACCCCGAGGCCAACGAGCGCACGCTGCGCAACGGGTGGTACTGGTCGGGCGACCTCGGCTATCTCGACGACGACCGCTACCTGTACTTCGCCGGCCGCAACGCCGACTGGATCCGGGTCGACGGGGAGAACTTCCCGGCCGGGCCGATCGCCGACGCGTTGGCGCGCCACCCCGACGTGGTCGTCGCCGTCGCCTACGGGGTGCCCGACGTGCACGCCGGCGACCAGGTGATGGCGGCGATCGTGCTGCGCGACGGCGCCACCTTCGACGGCGCCGCCTTCGCCGGGTGGATCGACGGGTTGGCGGACCTCGGCCCCAAGTGGCGGCCGCGGTTCGTGCGCGTGGCGCGCCAGCTGCCGACGACGGGGACCAACAAGGTGGTGGTGCGCACGCTCGTGCACCAGCAGGTCCGGCGGGACCGCATCGGCGCCGACGCCGTGTGGTGGCGGGATCGGGATGCGCCGTCCTATGTGCCGTTCACCCCGGCCGACGAGGTGGCACGGCGTGACGCCATGGTCGCCGCCGGTCGCGAGCGGTTCTGGGACCTGTGACGATGGACCTCGCCTTCTCGCCGGACGAAGCGGCGTTCGCGCTCGAGGCCCGCTCGTGGCTGGCCGAGCACCTCGTGCGCCCACCGGCGTTCGCCGACCTCGACGCCGAGATCGCCTGGGGTCGAGCCTGGCAGGCGGAGCTGGCGGCCGGCCGGTGGGTCGGGCTGTGGTGGCCCGAGGCCTACGGCGGGCGTGGCGCCGACCCCGTGCAGGTGGCCATCTTCAACATGGAGTACGCCCGGGCCGGGGCGCCGCAGCCCGTCAACCGGGTGGGCATCAACCTGGCGGGTCCGACGCTGCTCGCCCACGGCACCGAGGCGCAGAAGGCCCGGTGGCTGCCGAGCATCCTCGACGCCTCGGAGATCTGGTGCCAGCTCTTCAGCGAGCCCGACGCCGGGTCGGACCTGGCGGCGCTCGCCACGCGCGCCACACCGGTCGACGGCGGATGGCGGCTCAGCGGGCAGAAGGTCTGGACCTCCTACGCCCAGGCGGCGCGGTGGGGCATCTGCCTGGCCCGCACCGACGCCGACGCCCCGAAGCACCGCGGCATCTCGTACCTCGTCGTCGACATGCAGGCGCCGGGCATCGACGTCCGCCCCCTGCGCCAGATCACGGGCGAGACCGAGTTCAACGAGGTCTTCCTCGACGAGGTGTTCGTCCCCGACGATCATCTGGTGGGCGGGCTCCACCAGGGGTGGGCGGTGGCGAACACGACGCTGGCGCACGAGCGGGGGACCAACTTCCCGTTCAAGGAGCAGGTCGTCCACGAGGTCTTCCTCGACGAGCTGTACCGGGCCGCCGCCGCCTCGGGCCGACTCGACGACGTCGCCGTGGCCGACGACCTGGCCGACGCCTGGGTGCGTCTGCGCCTGCTGCGCCTCCACAACTTCCGCACCCTGTCGCGCCTCGGTCGCGGCGAGGAGCCCGGACCCGAGTCGAGTTGGGTGAAGCTGGCGTGGACCGACATGACGCAGCACCTGTCGTCGACGGCCCTCGACGTCGTCGGGCCGTCCGCACCGTTGTGGGGGCCGTGGGAGCGGCAGTGGCTGTGGTCCCAGGCGGCATCGATCGCCGGCGGCACCTCCGAGATCCAGCGCACGATCATCGCCGAACGGCTGCTGGGCCTGCCCCGCGGCTGAGCCGGACGGCGGCGGGCCGGATCGGCGCCCTGTCGTAGGCTGCGCCGCCATGGACGCCCGCGAGTGGCTCGGCCTGCAGCCGACGCACAACCCCAACCGATGGTTCCTGCCGGTCGTGCCCGGCATCTCGACCGGGGGTGGCTTCCTGTTCGGCGGGTGCGGGCTGGGCGCCGCCATCTCGGCGCTGGAGGGCACGACCGGGCGGCCGGTGGTGTGGGCGACGGCGCAGTACCTGAGCTTCGCCAGGCCACCGTCGATCCTCGACATCGACGTCACGATCGCGGTCTCGGGACGCCAGACCACCCAGGCGCGCGCCGTCGGGCACGTCGGCGGCGACGAGATCCTCACCGTCAACGCCGCGCTCGGGCGACGGACCTTCCCCGAGTCCGGACAGTACGCACAGCGTCCGGACGTGCCGCCGCCCGACGCCTGCCCGGTGCGCGAGTCGCGCTGGAACACGGGCGACTCCATCCTGAACCGGCTCGACCAGCGGTGGGCGCTCACGGCGACGCCGATGGAGGGCACGGCCACGGCCGAGGCCCCGGGGCGGTGCGCCGTGTGGACCCGCATGCCGGACCTGCTCGGCGTGTCGGCGCCGGCCCTCGCCGTGCTCGGTGACTACGTGCCGCTCGGGCTCGGGGTCACGACGTCGAGCGAGATCACCTCGAACAGCCTGGACAACACGCTGCGGGTGGTGCAGGTCGTCGAGACCGAGTGGGTCCTCGTCGACATCCGGGTGGATGCCATCCACGACGGGTTCGGGCACGGCATCGTGCACCTGTGGGCCGAGGACGGCACCCTGATGGCGACGGCGAGCCAGTCGGCGCTGGTGCGGCTGTGGAAGGGCCCCGGCTCGGGCTACCGGCCCGCCACCCCGAGCGGCGACGACACGACCACGACCGAGGAGACCGACGGATGACCGAGCGCTACGGCATGACCATCCCCTTCGACGGGGTGCCCTTGTTCGACCAGCAGGACTGGATCACCGAGCTCGCCGACCTCGGCTACACCGACGTGTGGTCGGCCGAGGCGAACGGCGCCGACGCCTTCACCCCGCTGGCGCTGGCCTCGGTGTGGGCGCCCCGGCTGCGGCTCGGCACGGCCATCGTCCCCGCCTACACCCGCGGTCCGGCGTGCCTGGCGCAGTCCGCCGCCTCGCTGGCCGACGCCGCACCGGGGCGGGTCGTGCTCGGCATCGGCTCCTCGTCAAACGTGATCGTGGAGCGCTGGAACGGCATCGCCTTCGACAAGCCGTACCAGCGGGTGCGTGACACGGTCCGGTTCCTGCGCGCCGCCTTCGGTGGCGAGAAGGTCAACGAGTCCTACGAGACCTTCGCCGTGTCCGGCTTCAAGCTGGGTGTGCGACCGGCCGAGCCGCCGAAGCTCCTCGTGGCGGCGCTGCGCGAGGGGATGCTCCGCCTCGCCGGTCGGGAGGCCGACGGGGCCATCATCAACTGGCTCTCGGCCGACGACGTCGCCACGGTGGCGCCGATCGTGAAGCAGTTCGGCGACGACAAGGAGATCGTGGCCCGCATCTTCGTGGCGCCGAGCACCGATGCCGACACGGTGCGGGCCTTCGGGCGCTTCGCCATCAGCGCCTACCTGAACGTGCCCGTGTACGCCCAGTTCCACGAGTGGCTCGGCCGCAGCGAGGCGCTCGGCGAGATGTGGTCCCAGTGGCAGGCGGGCGACCGCAAGGCGGCGACGGCGGCCATCCCGGACCGCGTCATCGACGAGCTGATCGTGCACGGCAGCCCCGAGGCCTGCCGGGAGCACATCGCCCGCTACGTGGCCAACGGCGTGGACACGCCGGCGCTGGCCATCCTGCCCTTCCCCGGCATCGACCAACGCCAGGCGATGCGGGACCTGGCGCCGCGCTAGGCCGGCGGACGGATCATCAGGTCGAACGCCTCGACGACGCCGAGGACGTGACGCGGCTGGGCGTCGCCGGCGCTGAGCACCGCCGAGAACAGCAGGCCCATGATCAGCGACTCGAGGCCGGGACCGAGGACCGCCGGGTCCAGGTCGGCGCGCACCTCGCCGCGGGTCTGCCCGTCGGCCAAGGCCTCGCTCAGCATCCCGGCGAGCTGGGACAGCGCCGGCAGGTCGATGAGGCGGGGGATCTCGTCGGGCTCGGCGCCGGAGAGGATCCGCTTGGCCAGCGGGTGCTCCTCGAGCGCCAGCACCGCGTGCACGATCACCGACGGGATGAGCTGGTTGACCGGCAGGTCCCGCACCTGGTCGGTCACGTGCTCGATCAGCCCGGAGGCGTCGGCATCGACGGCCGCCCGGAACAGCGCCTCCTTGTTGTCGAAGTAGGCGTAGGCGGCAGCCTGGGTGAGCTCGGCGGCCCGGGCGATCTCGGAGACGCTCGTGGCGCGAAAGCCCTTCGTGCCGAACCGCTCGATGGCCAGCTCCAGCAGGCGACGGCGGGTGCGCTCGCCCTTGGTTGCCGGCTCGTCGGCGTCGATGAGGGAGTCGACGGAGACGCTCACGACGGGCATCCTACCCAAAAATCAATAACAGGGCTAGATCTGTGGTTTTTCAGGTGGGCGGCCGGAGCGCCAGGTCGAAGATCGACACCACGCCGAGCTGCCGGCGTGACTCGGTGGTGGCGCCGATCTGGGACACGGCCATCAGCAGGGCCAGGATGAGGGTCTCGGCGCCGTCGGCGTAGATCGCCGGGTCGACGTCGGCGCGCACCTCGCCGGCGGCCTGCGCCTCGGCCACGCGCCGACGCAGCAGCTCCGTGAGGTCCGCCAGCGCCGGCAGGTTGATCAGGCGCTGCAGCGCTTCGGGCTCTTGGCCCTCGAGCACGCGCAGGGCGAGCGGATGTTCGGCCAGGCCGCCGATCAGCAACGCCAGCAGCAGCGGCGCCAGCTGCGCCGCCGGCACGTCGCGGCACCGTTCGGTGGCCGTGCCGATGGCAGCGGCGGCGTCGGCGTCCACCGCGGCGTCGAACAGCGCCTCCTTGTTGGGGAAGTAGGCGTAGACCGCCGCCTGGGTGAGCTCGGCCGCCCGGGCGATCTCCGACACGCTCGTCGCCCGGTAGCCCTTGGCGCCGAACCGCTCGATGGCCAGCTCCAGCAGGCGCTGGCGGGTGCGCTCGCCCTTGGTCTGGGCGCCATCGGCGGCAGCGGTGTCGATCACGGGGTCATTCTACTGGGCCGAACGACCTAAATCGATAGTTTGACGGCGTTTATCTATTCGATAGAGCCGTCCGACCTATTGAATCCGTATGGCTCGCGGAGCATCGTGTCGGCATGAGCTTGCTGGACGCCTCTTCCGCCACCCGGTCCGGCAACGTCTGGCGAGAGGACTCGCTGGCCGAGGTCAGCGCCCTCAAGGACGCCCTCCGGGTGACCCGCTCGAACCCGTGGCTCGCCACCGACGTGGACGACCCCGAGCTCGAGACCTTCTTGGACGCCATCGTCAAGCCCGCGCCGGCGCTCGCAGAGCCGACGCCGCGCGAGCGGGCCAACCCGTGGCAGGAGTTCTTCGACGCAGCTCGTTGATTCGCAGGAGCAAGCGAACGGTCGGTGGGTGTGCGCTCGGCGGGAGCGCCGCCCACGACCGGCCGACGCAAGATCGTTTCGGCGCCAGGTACCCGAGTTGAGGGGCGGGTACCCGGCGCCGAAGCGCGTCCGGGCACCGGTTGGTGCGCGCTACTCGTCGAGGCCGACGGGTCGCCCGTCGATGATCTGGTCCAGGTACTCGGACCAGCCGTAGCCGACGCGACCGTCGTCGAGCTCCCAGCGGGTCAGGCCCTCGCTGATGCGCGTGACCATCCCGTCGCGACGGTTCCGCAACGGGATGAGGCTGCGCACCGTGCCGGTGACCCCGACCTCGAGCGGCTCGCCACCGTCGATCCCGCTGGCGCGCAGCGTGAGGCGCAGCGCCCGGTGGTGGTCGGTGTCGTCCCAGGTGGTCGAGACCCGCACGTCGTCGACGAAGCGGATGCGCTCGCCGTCCCAGATGAACCCGCTGCGCGTGCCGTCGGCGTCGCGTCGAGCGATGCGCGACCCCATGAAGCCGAACTCGCCGCCGACGTTGGCGGTCAGCCACCGGTAGTACCAGGGCGCCTGCCAGAACCGTGGGCCCCACGAGTGGTCACGCAGCCCGAAGCCGTCGATGGCGATCGGCGTGCCGTCGACCGTGATCGTGCCGTTCGCCGACACGAGTTGCTCGTAGTGCCCGCGCGCGAACTCCTCGCCGGTCGGCTCGTGGGTCTCCTCGGGCTCGCCGCCGAACATGTCGCTGACCCGGCGGTAGTCGAGGTGGATCGAGCACGGGACGTGCGGGTGCTCGGTGAAGGCGCGGCGGGGGTCGGCCATGGCCATCGGGTCGTCGAGCAGCACGACGGTGCCGTCGTAGTCGACGGTCAGGTGCTCGAACGGCTCCACGACGGCGAAGCGCAGCCCGGCGGCGTCGAAGGCGTCGTTGGTGCGCACCTCGGGCCGCTGGAACATGAACCCGACGCGGCCGTCGGGCAGGTAGAGGCACACCGTCATCTCGCCGCGCCCCTCGTTGGCGCGGTTGCCGAGCCGCACGAAGGCGCCGGTCTCGGCCGCCGGGTCGTAGACGTTGAAGTACATCGACTCGTTGAAGTTCGGCTCGGGGCCGAGCTCGTGGAGGTACTCGTCGTGGGGCTCGAGGCGCAGGCGCATGGATCGCACCGTACCTGGCGTCGACGGCGCCGGCGCCCGTTCAGCGCGGCGCGGCGAGCGCTGCGGCGGCACGCAGGTGGCCGACGAGCTCGTCCAGGGTGGTGCCGGCGTTGAGCCCGCTCGTCGACGGCATGACATAGACCGGCACCTCGCCGATCCTGCGCTCGGCCACCCCGGGCCGGGCGCGTCGGTCGACGGCGGTGCGCCAGCCGGCGAGGCCGACGAACACGACCGCCCCGGGGGGCCACCGCCGCACGAGGCGTTCGACGCGTGCCATCCCGTCGCGATACTCGTCGGGCCGCAGGTCGGCGGCGCGGGCGGTGGTGCGCTTGACCAGGTCGGTCATGCCGACGCCGTCGTCGACGAGCGCAGCGCGCGGCGCGCGATCGGCCCGCACGATGCCGGCGGCGATGGCGGCGGGCCAGAACCGGTTGCCCGCCCGGAAGAAGCCCACCCCGCTGTCGGCTGCACCCGGCGAGGGGTTGAGCCCGCACACCAGCAGACCCATGCCCGGTCCGACGGTGTCGGGCAGGGACCAGGCCCGCACGGCGCGGACGGGGGGCGCCCCGGCGACGCGGTCGGCGGCCATGCGCGCCACGGTGAAGCCGGCGCCCATCAGCAGGTCGTCGACCAGCTCCGGTGCGAGGTCGCCGGGGTCGACCTCGAGCGCGGCGCCCACGGGCAGGGCGCGGTGCCGGTCGGCCAGCACCAGCGGCAGCGTGTCGACGGCGGCCCCAGCCAGCCGGACGTGTTCGGTCACAGCAGGCGCATCTGCTCGGTGCGTTCCGCCCGCTCGGGGAGCGGCTCCCACGCCACACCACCGCGCGGGCCACGGATCTTCACCTCGATCTGCTCCACGGGGATGGCGCGCGCCGCGCCCTTGGCGTCGACGAGGCCGACGCTGCCGTCCTTCTCGCGCTGGACGACCGTCGCCGGCCGCCACCGCGCCGAGGCGTCGCGACGGAAGCGCACCGCGTCCCCGCGCGCCAGGCCCAGCTCGGCCAGACCGGCCTCGGGGAACGGGTCGGGTGTGCTCGCACCTCGACGCCGGGACCGGGGCGGACGGGGCGGGCTCACGTGAGGTCGCCGAAGCGGGACTGGAGGCGCTGCATGCCGCGGATCCACCGATCGTGGTCCTCGGCGCGGCGTCGGGCGTAGTCCGCCACCTGGGGGTGCGGCAGGATCAGGAACCGGTCCTCCGCCAGGCCCGCCCACGCCGCGTCGGCCACGGCGTCGGCGCTGAGCATCCCGTCGACCCCGGCGACGCCGCCGCCGTCGATGCCGGCGGTCATCTGGGTCGCCACCGCCTGCGGGCACAGCGCCGACACGCGCAGGCCGGCGTCGCCGTAGGTGATCGCCAGCCACTCGGCGAAGGCCAACGCTGCGTGCTTGGTCACCGAGTAGGGCGCCGAGCCGATCTGGGTGAGCAGGCCCGCCGCCGACGCCGTGATGGCGATCGTGCCGCCGCCGCGCGCCACCATCGGCCCGACGAGGTGGCGGGCCACCCAGACGTGCGCCATGACGTTCACGTCCATGATCCTGCGCCACGCCTCGTCGGGAACCTCGGCGCCGCCGACGGCGAGGATGCCGGCGTTGGAGCAGAACAGCTCGATCGGTCCCTGGTCGCGCTCGGTGCCCTCGATCAGCTCGACGATCGAGGCTTCGATGCCGACGTCGACGTGACGGGCCACCGCAACCGGGATCTGGTCGGCCACCGCCGTGGCGCCGGCCAGGTCCCGGTCGGCGACCACGACGTGGGCGGCGCCGGCCTGCGCCAGGCGCCGGGCGAGGGCGGCACCGATGCCGCTGGCGCCACCGGTGACGACCACGGTGTGGCCGGTGACCTGCACCTCAGGCCTTCCCGACGGCGGCGTGCAGCGTGTCGGTCAGCACCGTCGCCGGATCGCCGCCGAACGGCAACGGCATGACCACCGGCACCGTGCCGGCGTCCTGATACGCCGTGACGGTGCGCCGGACGTGCGCGGCGTCGCCCATCACGTTGTGGGCGTCGACCATGGCGTCCGAGATGGCAGCGAGGGCACCTGCCCGGTCGCCGGCACGGTGCGCCGCGCGCAGCGCCTCGATCTCGGGGCCGAACCCGGCACGCTCGAACGTGGCGGCGTAGGCATCGACGACGGCGTAGGAGAACAGGTCGGCGCGCGCCTCGTCGAGCCCGGCGTCTCGATCGGTCACCGCCACGTGGGCGTTGCAGTACACGGTGGGTTCGCTGCCGTCGCCGCGCCTGGCGGCGCCCGCCCGGACCTGCGCCACCGACCACGGCACGAGCTCGGGGCTCTGGTAGTTGAGCACGACGCCGTCGGCCACCTCGCCCGCCAGTCGCAGCATGCCTTCGTTGAGGGCGGCCACCACGATGGCCGGCCGCCGCGGCGTGTGCGGCAGCGAGATCCGCACCTTCGTGACCTGGTAGAAGTCGCCGGCGAACGTGACCGGCTCGCCGGTCAGCAGCTCACGCACCAGCGCCACGTACTCGCGCATGCGGGCCAGCGGGCGATCGCCGTAGGGGACGCCGTGCCAGCGGTTGGTCACGACGGGTGACGAGATGCCGACCCCGAGCAGCACCGCACGGTCGGGGTACAGGTCCTGCAGCGTCGCCGCACCCATCGCCGCCAGCAGCGGAGAGCGCACCTGGATGGCGATGATGCCGGAGCCCAACGCCAGGTTGGGGGCCGCACCCCCGGCGGCCGCCAGGAGGGCGAACGCCTCGGGCCCGACGATCTCCGCCGTCCAGAAGCTCCCGTAGCCGAGGTCGTCGGCGAGGCGGGCGGCCCGCAGCGTCTCGGCCGCACCGAGGCCCATGTAGTTGGCCACCGTGACGCCTGGGGCGGTCGGCAGGGCGGCGTCGTCGCTGACCGGGTCGGGCATTGCCGCACCCTAGCGTCGGCGCCGGCGGCGTCAGGTCCGGCCGCCTCGGCCGACGCCGTGCAAGAGAGGCACCAGAAAGGTGCAACGGAGTTGTCACGTCGGAGGGGTACAGTCGGCAGGCGATTCGGGCGATGCTTCCACCAGCCCCATCCGGTGGGAACAGAACCCGGCACTGGGACGTTCCCATCACTGCGTCGGCACCTCGTCGGCGGCGAGCGTAGGAGACCCTCGATGACCGAGACCCGGCAGGCTGAGATCGATGTCATCAACGAGGCCTTGGCGATCATCGATCGTGGTCTCACCGACATCCAGCACCGTGAGCTGGTGTCCACGCTCGAGGTGGCCGATCTGCTGCTCGACGTCCGCACCTTGCTCGCCACCGACAAGGACGCCGAGGTCCACGTCAACTGACCTGAGGCGTTGCGTCGCCGGTCACGCACCGGTGGCGGTGATCAGCTCCTCGTGGGCCAGGGCGATGGCATCGCGCAGGCCTTCCGGGTCGGCGACGGCGCCGGCGTCGACGTGCAGGCCCATGTGCAGGGTGCCGCGGTACGACATCATCGTGAGGTTCCATGCCGTGCCGGCCAGCGGGCCGATGGGGTAGTTCGCCTCGAGCTTCGCTCCGGCGATGTACAGGTCGAACGGCGCGGCGCGCACGTTCGAGGTGGTGAAGTCGATCGTCTCGACCTGCTGGCGGGTGAAGCGCACGAGCACCGAGGTCGGTAGGAGGTTCGCCAGCCCCGCCACGGCACCGACGACCCCGATGACCTTCTCCTGCTTGGTGGCCGACAGCAGCTCGTGGACCGCGAGCAGGTGGTCCACCGGGTCGTCCACATCGGCGGGCAGCACCACGCGCGTCGGGACGAAGCTGTTCCCCGAGGCCGATCCGTCGCGCCGCGTGCTGACCGGCATGGCCATGCGAAGCGACTCGACGGGCGCGCCGGCTGCGACGTGGTAGGTGGCGGCGCCGCGCACGGCGGCCGTGACGAACAGGTCGTTGAGGCTGGCGCCGACCGACTTGGCGGCCCGCTTCGCCTCGTCGAAGGGCACGTCGAGCGTCTCGAGCTGGCGCCGGAGGCTGCGGTCCCGCCACAGGGTGGAGTGCGCCCGGTCGGTGACGGTGACCTGGCGCACCGTCGAGCGGGCGAGGTCGGTGACCTCGCCGCCGAGGCCGAGCAGCTCGGCCGGGTGCGCCGCGGTCTGCGCCGCCCCGGACGCGGCGCGCTGGAGCACGCCGAGACCGCGACGCCACGAGTGCCCGAAGCTCTCCCGCGCCGCGTCGAGCAGCGAGTCCTCGTCGTCGCCGTCGGCGGGACGCGGCAGCTCGTGGACCTCGATGGTCGGGGGCTGGCGCGTGATGTCGATGAACTGCTCCGACATGCGGATGCCGCCCTCGCCGTCGGTGATCGTGTGGTGCATCTTCTGGATCAGCGCCGCTCGCCCGTCGGCGAGGCCTTCCACGACCGTGAACTCCCACAGCGGTCGGGTGCGGTCGAACGGGTCGGCGACCAACGAGCACGCCAGGTGCTCGAGCTGGCGCATCGATCCCGGTGGCGGCAGCGCCACGTGGCGCAGGTGGAAGTCGATGTCGAAGTCCGGGTCGTCCTGCCAGCTCGGCGGGGCCACCCGACCGAACCCCGGTGCCACCCGCTGGTGCAGGCGGGGGATGCGGCTCGCCGTCTGGAGCAGGCGGGCCCGCAGGTAGTCGAGGTCGGGGGCGCGGTCGAGCACCGTGATGTTGCCGAACGACGACGAGAGGAACGGGTCCTTCTCGACGTTCCACATGAGCGCCTCGACGTCGTTCATGCGTCGGTCGGCGTGGACGGTGCGCTCGCGCATGCCGGCGAGGTTAGGTCCCTCGGTGCGGGCCTGCTCGGGCTGACCTCAGCGGCTGACGCGGGTGTGCTTGAGCTCGTTGAGCTCCGGCCATCCGGTGCTGAGCGCCAGCAGGCGCTCGATGGTGGTGCGGGACCGTGCCGGATCGCTGCCGTCGGTGCCCTCCATGAGGCGGATGAAGACGGCGTCGTCGCCGACGATCAGCGTGGGCACGCCGAAGACCTCGTAGCGCTCGACCGCGTCCGTGTGCTCGGTTCGGATGGTGGCGAGGGCGCTGCGGTCGTCGACACGGGCCAGCACGTCGTCGGCATCGAGGCCGGCGGCCTGGAGCACCGACACCACCACGTCACGGTCGTCGATCCGGCGCCCGTGGCGATGGCGGGCGGCGAACAGGGCGCGGTGCACGGTGCGGAAGGCGTCCGGGTGATGGTCGCGCACGGCGATGCCGGTCTGCAGCGCCAGCATGCCGGTGTCGCGCGTGGGGTCGTCCCACACCGACGGCTGGCCGGACTCGATCGAGAGCTGCCCCTGGCACAGCGGCACGAACCGCACGTCCCAGTCGGCGGCGGCGTCGAGTCCGGCGAGCAGGTGCTCGTGCAGGTTGCACGCGAAGGGGCACCGGTAGTCGAAGGTCACGGCGAACGAGAGCGTCACGGCGTGGTGCAACCCCTCAGCGGGTCGGAAGCTTCCACAGCCGCCGGGCGACGGTGCCGATGACGGCGCCGGTGAGCGCACCACCGATGACGTCGCTGGCGTGGTGGATGCGCACGTGCACCCGGCTGGCGGCCACCGTCGCCGCCAGCCCCCACCACAGCGGGGTCCAGGACGAGTCCTCGCTGAGGACCATGGCGGCGACGACCGCGGCGCTGGCGTGGCCGGACGGGAACGATGTCGTGAGCGGGATGCGGAGGTGGTGCGGGCGCTCGCCCTGGTACACGGGACGCTCCCGTTTGAACAGGGACTTCACCACGCCGTTGACCAGCGCCGACTCGGCCGCCAGGATGCCGGCCAGGCGGATCGCCTTGGCCGCCTCGTGCTCGGAGCGCACGCCGCGGGCGGCGCCGATGAGCATCCACAGCACGCTGAAGTCGGCCAGCTCGGAGATGGCGTAGAGGATGCGATCGGTGGGCTCGCGGCCGCGCAGCACGTCGAAGCGATCGTCGACCCACTGATCGAAGCGGGCGACGGCACCGATGTCGTGCGGTGGCTCGAGGGTGTGCGCGTCGTGCGGATCGATGTCGTCGGTGCCGTCTGCCCCGACGTCGCGTCGGTGGTCGTTCACGCTGCTCCGATCGCGGCGCGCATCGTGGCGTCGATGACCGCCGAGCGGTCGGGCCCCCACGGCAGGGGCATCAGCACCGGCACGTCGACGCCGGCGGCGACGTAGGCCTCCATCGTGGCGCGGACGCGGGCGGCGTCGCCCATGACGTCGATGGCGTCGACGAAGGCGTCGGTGACGGCGGCGAGCGCGCCGTCGCGGTCGCGTGCGGCGTGGCGTTCGCGGACCGCCTCCACGCTGTCGCCGAACCCGGCTCGGGCGAAGTTGGCGGCGTAGGCGTCGACCACGGCGTACGAGAACAGGTCCCGTCGGGCGTAGTCGATGCCGTCCTCGCGCGCGCACACCCCGGCGTGCACGTAGGCGTAGATCGTGCAACGGCCGCCGTCGGTCCGGCGGGCCTCGCCCCGGCGCACCTGCTCGACCGACCACGGCACGTGGCTGGCAGGCAGGTAGTTCAGCAACACGCCGTCGGCCACCTCGCCGGCGAGCTCGAGCATCTTGGGGTTGAGCGCACCGACGATGATCTTCGGTCGGCGTTCTCCCAGGCGCACGCCCAGCCGGAACCGGCTGACCTCGAAGAAGTCGCCCTGCATGGAGACCGATTCGCCCGAGAGGCAGGCCCGCAGCAGCGTCACGTACTCGCGCACGCGCGCCAGCGGGCGGTCGCCGTAGGGCACACCGTGCCACTGCGACGTGACGACGGGGGACGAGATGCCGATGCCGAGGTGGATGTCGCGCTCGGGATGCAACGCCTGCAACGTGGCGGCACCCATGGCCACGACCATCGGCGTGCGCAGCTGGAGCGCCAGCACCCCGGTGCCGAGCGACAGCTCGGGCCCGGCGGCGCCGGCGGCGGCGAGGAAGCCGAAGGCTTCCGGACCGACGGTCTCGGCGGTCCAGAAGCTGCGGTAGCCGAGGGTGGCGGCGAGCCGGGCGGCGCGCAGCCCCTCATCGACGCCGAGGTTCATGAAGGAGGCGAAGGTGACGCCCATGGCGTCGAGCCCCTGCGGATCGTCGGCCATGCGCCCTCCCGTGCTGTGTGGCCTGCCGGAGCGGGCAACCCTAGGCCACCGCCACCGGGACCTCCGTCTCGGCACGGGCGGCGGCGCCGAGCGCCGCAGCCTCGGCCGGGTCGCCGCCGAAGGCCGGGCACCACGCCTGGAAGGCGCACCAGTCGCACAGGCGCGACGGTCGTGGCCGGAAGTCCTCGCTCGAGCACGAGCGTTCGATGGCAGCCCACACGGCGCTGACCTTGCGCTCCAGCGCTCGCGTGGACTGCTCGGATGGCGTGGTCAGGAGTGCTTCGGGCTTGGAGAGGTACAGCAGCTGGACGCGCGCCGGGCGTCGACCGAAGTTCTTCTCGCACAGGTAGGCGTAGAAGTGCACGCCACCGAGCTTGGACCGCTCCTGGCGCTCGCCGGGGACCTTGCCCGTCTTGTAGTCGGTCACGACCAGACCGCCGTCGTCATCGAGCTCGAGCCGATCGATGATGCCGCGCAGGCGCAGGTCGCCGATGGCCGCCTCGAGCTTGAGCTCGATGCCGATCGGGGTGATGGTCGTCGGGTCTTCCAGCTCGAAGTACCGCCGCACCATGGCCTCGGCATCGTCGAAGAACGCCTGCTCGGCGTCGTCGTCGAGCGCCAGCCCGGTGAACTCCGGGTCGAGGCGGATGCCGTCGATGGCCTGGTCCAGACACGTCAGGGCCGCCGCCAGGTGGCGCTCGGCAGGCTCGAGACAGAAGAGGCGTTCGAGGGCAGCGTGCACGAGCGTGCCCTTGGTGGCCGGCAGCGACGGCGGCTCGGGCAGGCGGTCGATGACCGAGAACCGGAAGGCCAGCGCGCAGTCGGTGAACGACGACACCCGAGACGGCGACAACGAGCTGGGGAGGTCGTGGGCCATGGTGGGCACCCTAGTGGTGGCGTGTGACAGCACCCCGGAGCGCGGCGTCGATCGAGCCGGCGATGCGCGCCGGGTCCTGCATGGGGCCGAAGTGGCCGAGGTCGCGATGCTCCTCGAGCACCCCGGCCGGGAGGCGTTCGGCGATCGACGGCGCCATGGCGGCCGGGCCGAACGGCGTCTCGGCGCCCACGGCGATCGTGACGGGGCACCGGACCTCGCCGAGTCGCTCGAAGGCGTCGTGTTGGCCGCCCATCCGGTACACGGCCGACTCGACCGCCGGGGGGCACTTCAGCATCACGGATCCGTCGTCGGCGACGGCGAAGCCGGACCTGACGTACGCCGCCAGCGCCTCCGCCGCGAAGATGTCGAGCGGCGGCTTGGACGCGAAGTTGGCGTAGGCGGCCGCGGCCGACGGGAACGTGGCGCGGCGGCGCAGGGCGCCCTCGGCCAGCGGGTTGGCGCCCGTCCCGGCACCGCCGGGCGGGAACACGACGGGTTCGTAGCACCACAGCGCCGCGAACGTGCCGGGCCGGGCGAGCTCGGCGAGCAGCAGCGCCGCCCCGCCCTTGGAGTGGCCTGCGGCGACGAGCGGGCGGGTGGCGGCGCCGTCCCGGACGAGGTGGTCCACGATCGCCAGCACGTCCTTGGCGAACCCGCTCCAGCGGTAGTCGTGGTCGGTCGGTGCGTCGGCGTCGCCGTGGCCCCGCAGATCAGGGGCCCAGCCGTGCCAGCCGGGCAGGTGCGCCATCACCGGCTCCCACACGCCGGCGCAGAAGCCCGTGGCGTGGCACAGCAGGAGTGCGGGACCGTCGCCACCGAGGTCGTGCAACGCCACGGTGATGCCGTCGGTCGACGCCACCCGCACCGGTGGCGCGGCGGCCGCCTCGATGGCGAGCTGCGGGATCAGGCCGGGGAGGTCGGGTGGCGGGGTGGATCGCTGGGTTGGCTCGTCGGCATCGGCTCGCACAGGTCAATCCTGCCATCGGTCTCGCCGATGCCGGCGCGCCAGACGCCGAGGCGGTTCTCACGCAGCAGCCGTCGGACCGCGTCCAAGGCCGGGGCGGCGACCGTGTCGGGCCCGGTCGTGAGCAGCTCGCCGACGAGGTCGAGCGGCGCCATGGTCACCGGCCCGCGGTGGCGGTCGCCCACCGGGGTGACGACGACGGCGTCGATGAAGGGCACCCAGCTCAGGTGATCGGCGAGCACGACGCGCGTCGAGTCGGCGAGGCGCGCGATGCGCAACGCCATGGCCTCGAGCGCACCGGGCACCACCTGGTGGTTGGGGCACAGGACGAAGGCCCCCGGTCGCCCGACCACCAGCCGGCTGGTCGCCTGCGACGCCACGGCGTAGTCACGGGGGAGGCGTCGCAGCACGAGATCGAGCTCGGTGCCGAGGATGTCGCTCATCACCGCCGCCTCCCTCGTGTCCGTCGCCGCACCGGCCGGCCGGCCGTGCGTGCGGTTCGTCGTGCGGTTCCCCATCGCCTAGTCCTATCGACCTACCGGAGATAGGCCTTTAGACCTAGATCGGAGGTCAGTGTAGGCCGAACGGCCCATCCGGCCAACGGGGTACCGTGGCCGGATGGCACCGGAGCCGCTCGAGGGCATCGATCAGCCCGACGACGGGGGAGCGCTCGCCGCCCATCGGGCCTTCTACGCGGCGTTCGAGGCGCGCGACCTCGACGCCATGTCCGACCTGTGGCGCCATGACGCGGCGGTGACCTGTGTGCACCCGGGGTGGCCGGCCCTGCACGGGTGGGCATCGGTGGCCGCGAGCTGGGCCTCGTTGTTCGGCGGGTCCGAGCGGCTCCAGTTCATCCTGACCGACGAGCGGCTGCACCGCGTCGGCGACGTGTGCTGGGCGACGGTCGACGAGAACATCATCCAAGGGGCGCACGGCGCCACGGTGAACGCGCTGAACGTGTTCGAGTGGTCGGACGGCAGGTGGTGGATGGTGGCGCATCACGGTTCCCCGGTGGCTGCGCGCGGGGGCGAAGGGCAATAGCCTGCACGCGGTGCCCTCCGACGAGCAGACCCAGGTGCGTTCGCCGGCCGACGAAGCGCACGGCCCGCCGGTGCCGTTCAGCTCGTGGGCCGTCGAGCTGGTGCGCCTCCTGGGCGGTCTGGCCGCGGCCTACACCCCCGGCAGCGGCGGCATCGACGCCCGCACTCGCGAGCAGATGATCGTGGCGATGTCGGATCTCAGCGGCCGACCGATGACCGCCTGGGTGCACGCGTCGTGGCTCGACTTCCTCGGAGACCGCGCCGCCGACGAGGTGCTCGCCCCGTTGTTCGACTACGCCGAGGCATGTGCGGTGGCGGGTCGACCGCTCGACACGACGACGCTCGACGCCGTCTATCCACCGCTGCTCGTGGCTTCGGTGCGCGCCACGGTGGCGCGCACCGTCCTGGTGCACGAGGCCGAGGACGCCGGTCGCCGCGTGATCGACCCGCGGCCCCGCCCGGGCGGCGTACGGCGCCGGTTGCGCGACGGTGCGGTGATGGCGGTGGCGGCACCCTTCGCCATCCCCGTGCTGGCGACGGCGACGGCCATGCGGGTCGCCTCGCTGTTCGCACCGCCGCTGCCGCCGATCGAGCTGCCCGAGGACGATGACGCCAACCTCGTCGTCCACCTGCTGGCCGAGGCGACCCCTGCCTACCTGGCGCACGCCCTCGTGCGCACGGGCATCGTGGCGTCACCGTTCACGGTCGCCGTCGGCGTGCGGATGGAAGGCTCGACGGCGACGCTGCGGCTCGGCCGCGGTCGCGTCACCATCGACGAGGGCATCCACCCCGACGTGCTGGTCGTCCTCCAAGGGGGAACCGAACCGCTGCTGCGCCTCGTGGCCTCGTCCATCGCCGGCGAGCTCGGCCGGCCTCGCGGGCTGCGTCGTCGGCGCTGATCGCCGTGGACCCACCGGACCCCGCATCGGCACCCCCGCCGCCGAACCTGCCGCCGCCTCCCGTCGGCGCGCCGACGCCGGCCCCCGGGTCGCTCCCGCCACCACCCGGACCGCTCCCGCCG
>JAGQTE010000555.1 GCA_020439175.1 Acidimicrobiales bacterium
CTCCTGCGCCGCCCGGCCGGCGCGGGCGAGATCGTCGGCCGCCAACGCCGCAGCGATCGCGGCGCGCAGCTCCGGCGTGGTGGCGTCGAACAGGGCGCGCAGCTCGTCGAAGAGCGGGAGCCCGGCGCCGTCGACGATGGCCCGCAGCTCGTCGACACGCTCCTCGTCGAGGACGGGCGCCACGGCGGCGACGGCCGCGGCATCCGGGCGGCGCACGGGGAGGCCGAGGGCGCTCAGCGCCTCGGCCAGCTGCACCATGGTGAACGGCTTGGCCAGGAAGCCGTCCATCGAGGCCGCCAGGAAGCGCTCGCGCTCGCCGCTCATGGCAGCTGCCGTGAGGGCGAGGATCGGCGCGCTGCGGTTCGGCCCGTCGCCGGTGCGCACGGCATGGGCCACCTCGAGCCCGGTGCGTCCGGGCATCTGTCCGTCGAGCAGCAGCGCCGCGTAGGGGGTGGCCTCGGCCAGGTGCACGGCCTCGTCGCCGTCGACGGCGACGTCCACGGTGAAGCCGAGCCGGTCGAGGATGGCGCACGCCACCGTGCGGTTGATCTCGTCGTCCTCGGCCAGCAACAGCGACGGCCGGTCGCCGTCGGCGCCGTCTCCAGCCGTGGACGGACCGGTCGACGCACGGCTCGGCACCGCGGCCCCGCCGACCGCAGGCGTCGCAGTCGGCGCGGTCGCAGCGGTGGACGCGGTCGCCGGGTCGTCGAGCGCGGCGCCGGCGTCGACGTAGCTGAGCGGCACGCGGCAGCGGAACCGGGTGCCGCCGTCGGGAGCGTCGTCCACGACGAGCTGCCCGCCCATCCGCTCCACCAGACCCCGGCACACGGCGAGGCCGACGCCGGGGCGCGTGCGATCGTGCGGTTCGCCGGCCAACGCCGAGCTGAACGGATCGAAGACGCGCTCGCGGTCGGCCGGATCGATGCCGACACCGGTGTCGGCCACCTCGAGGTGCATGGCGGCGTGGGTGGAGGCGTCGGTCACGCGCAGCACGACGCGGATCTGGCCGGCCGACGTGTACTGGACGGCGTTGCGCACCAGGTGGTCGACGACCTGACGCAGCCGGTCCGCGTCGCCGACGACCGGTCGATCGTCGGTCCGGTCGACGGCGAGCAGGAGGTGCAGCAGCAACCCCTTGGCCTCGGCGTCGGTGCGGTGGGCTTCGACGACGTCGGCCACGGTCCGGGCCGGGTCCATCGGCCGCATCGTCAGGGTGAGCCGTCCGGCGTCGAGCTCGGCCAGGTCGAGGATGGCGCTCAGCACGTCGAGCAGGCGGTCGCCGGAGGCGCGGATCGCTTCGAGGCCGGAGCGGTGCGCCGGGGAGACCTCGTCGTCGAGCAGCGCCGAGCTGAGGCCGATGATGCCGTTGAGCGGGGTGCGCAGCTCGTGGCTGATCCGGGCGATGAAGCGGGACTTGACCTCGCTCGCCTCGACGGCGCGGTCGCGGTCGACCGTGAGCGCCGTCTCGGCGGCGACGGCGTGGTCGGCGTCGACGAAGGTCTCGATGATCCGGATCACCTCCCCGTCGGGGGCCACGACCGGGATCATCTGGGCTTCGAGCCAGCGCGTGGTGCCGTCGGCCCGCAGCGCCCGGTAGCGCAGCGGCGGCGGGTGCTGTCCGGCGGCCGCCGCGCCCCACAGCGCCTGCACGGCGTCGCGGTCGTCGGGATGGACGAAGGCGATGCGGTCGTGCTCGTTCACGTCGACGAACGAGCGGCCGTGGAGCTCCTCGGTCCGGCGGTTGTTGAACAGGTCGGTGCCGTCGATCGCCGCCTCGACGATGCCGACCGGCACGAGATCGGCCAAGGTGCGGAAGCTCGCCTCGGTGGCGCGTTGGCGTGCGGTGGCGGCACGGGCCGCGGCGCGGTCCCGTGCGAGGGCGTCGTCGAGGCGCGCCACGTCCGTCGCGTCCTCGAGGATGACCAGGACGTCGCCCGTGTCGGTGTCCGCCACGGCATGGGCGCGCACCACACGACCGCTGGTGCCGGGGTGCACCGGTGGGAGGTCGACCTCGATCTGCGCGTCGGTTCCCGTTGCGTGCACGGACGTCATGAGCTCGTCGAGCAGGGCGCACGCGGCGTCGGGCAGGTCGAGCTGGCGAGGGGTGCGACCCATGAAGTCATCGGGGTCGAGATCCCAGGCGTCGGCAGCGGCGTGGTTGACGAACCGGTAGCGACCCGCGCCGTCGAACACCATCACCTCGTCGTCGAGGGCCTCCGCCAGGCGGACGAACGCCGGCGACGTGGTCCGGCCGATCGGATCGTCGTCGCCTTCGCGGCCGTCGTCGGTCATCGGTCAGTTCCGACGCAGGAGGCGGTCTCGCCAGGTGCGGTGGGCCACGCCGTCGAGGTTGCCGCGACGCGCGGCGTCGAGGCGCTCGGCCCGCAGCGCCGTCGTGTCGTCGTCGGTGAGTCGGGCGAGGTCGTCGCCGACGATCCAGCGCAGGATCTGGTCGGCGAGCCCGGGGTTGCGGGCCAGCGCCGGGCCGTGCAGGTAGGTGCCGACGACGTGGCCCGCACCGACGCGCGCCACGACGCCCTCGGTCCCGTCGCCGTTGCCGACGCCCGCCTCGACCTGGGCCAGGGCTGCGGCGCCGTCGTGTCGACGGGTGCGGCCGCCGTGGTTCTCGAAGCCGGTGAGCTCGGTGACCAACGCCGGGTCGATGCCGGGGTCGTCGTCGCCGAGCGGGGTCGCCATGGGCAGGGCGAGCAGCTCGCCGACGGCGCGCGGCTCGTCGGTGCGCACCGTGTCGCACGGCAACAGGCCCAGGCCGTCGATCGGCGCGCCGTCGGTGCCGGGGAACGTGTGGCCGGCGATCTGCATGCCGGCGCACACGGCGAACAGCACCCCGCCGGCGCGCACCCCGGCGTGCACCGGTCCGTCGTCGCCGAGCTCGCGCGCCGCCTGGATCTGGGGGGCGTCCTCGCCGCCGCCGAGGAGGTACACGTCGGCGGTCGCCGGGACGGCACCGCCGGCGGGCACCTCGACGATCTCCGCCGCCCGGCCGCGCCAGGCCAGGCGCCGTTCGAGCACGAGGGCGTTGCCGCCGTCGCCGTAGGTGCCGAGCAGGTCGGGGAAGAGCAGGGCGATGCGCACGGCGGACTCAGCCATCGCCGGGCTCCTGGCGGCCGACGGTGTCGAGGTAGTCCTGGAAGGCGGTGTAGTTGGCGATGAGGCCGACGCGCCGTGCCGGTGTCGCCGCCGGGTCGCCGCGGCGCGCCGCCAGGGCCACCGCCTCGGCGAGTCGGGGCGCGGTGGCGTGGTCGACCTCGGCGTAGCGCAGCCGCACCGCCAGGTCGTGGCGGCGTTCGCCGGTGGCGACGACGAAGCGGCCGCGCAGCGCCTCGTA
>JAGQTE010000556.1 GCA_020439175.1 Acidimicrobiales bacterium
CGTCGACTCGATGATGTACGACGGTCTCTTCTGCGCCTTCGACCAGTGCGCCATGGGTGCCGGAACGGAGAAGTACGCCGCCTCGGCCGGTCTCAGCCGTGAGGAGCAGGACGAGCTCGCCGCCTCCTCGCACCAGCGTGCCGCCGCCGCCGCCAAGAACGGGCTCTTCGACAACGAGATCGTCCCGGTCGAGGTGCCCCAGCGTCGCGGCGACCCGATCGTGGTCACCGAGGACGAGGGCGTGCGTGGCGACACCACCGCCGAGTCGCTCGGCGGTCTCCGCCCGGCGTTCGACAAGGCGGGCAACATCACCGCCGGCAACGCGTCGCAGATCTCCGACGGCGGCGCCGCGGTGATCGTGACCTCCAAGGCCAAGGCCGAGGAGCTCGGCGCCTCGCCGCTGGCCGAGATCGTGGGGTACGGCCAGGTCGCCGGCCCGGACCCGTCGCTGCTCACGCAGCCGTCGCGAGCGATCATGCAGGCCCTGGAGCGGTCGGGCCGCTCGGTCGGCGACGTGTCGCTGTTCGAGCTGAACGAGGCCTTCGCCGCCGTCGGCGTCGCCTCGATGCGCGACCTCGGCATCACCGACGAGATCACCAACGTCAACGGTGGCGCCATCGCCCTCGGGCACCCCGTCGGCATGTCCGGCACCCGCGTGGCGCTGCACCTGGCGTTCGAGCTGGCCCGCCGTGGCGGTGGCCTCGGCGCTGCGGCCCTCTGCGGCGGCGGCGGCCAGGGCGACGCCATCCTCCTGCAGGTCGGCTGACCCACCTTCGTCGGCGTTCCGGTCTTCGGGCCGGAACGAACTGAAGCCCGTTAACCGCTAAGTCGCCCCGTCACGTCGACCGACAAGACGTTGCGGCTGCGTCGTCGCGCTCGGCGGCGGAGCAGCGCAGCCGGCCGTGACGCCGGTCGGACCCAGACGGCGGGAGACGGACCATGCGACGACGAATCGTGGCGATCGCACTGGCGGTAGGCCTGACGGCTACCGCAGGAGCGTGCTCGAGCAGCCCCAGCACCTCCGCCGACGGCGGCCAAGCCGAGGGTGGCGGCGGTGACGCCGCCGTGCCCACCAAGCCACAAGCGGGCGGCAGCCTCGTCTTCGGCACGCAGGGCGAGACCACGGGCTGGATGCCCATGACCGACCGCTGGGGTCCCGGCCCGATCACCGTGGCCAAGACCTTCTTCGACCCGATGGTCACCTGGGGCACCGATGGTGAGGTGAAGCCCTTCCTCGTCAAGGCGTTCGAGCCGTCCGAGGACTTCACGCAGTGGGACATCCTGCTGCGACCGGACCTGACGTTCCACAACGGCGAGAAGGTCGACGCCCACTCCATCGTCTACAACCTCCAGAAGTACCGCACCTCGGCCCTCACGACCTTCGCCTTCCAGCCCGTGGTCGACATCCAAAAGGTCGAGGGCGACGACCTGCGGGTGCGGGTCACGCTCGACCAGAGCTGGGCCAGCTTCCCGGCGGCGCTGACCGGTCAGGCCGGCTTCGTCGTCGCCCCCGAGCAGCTCAACGCCGAGCCCGCCCAGGCGTCGATGCGTCCCATCGGCTCGGGCCCGTTCGAGTTCACCAGCTGGGAGCCGGACAAGGACCTCGTGGCGAACCGCTACGACGACTACTGGATGTCCGACGCCGACGGGAACAGGTACCCGTACCTCGACGAGGTCACCTTCGTGCCCACGCCCGATGAGGCCAGCCGCATGCAGGCACTGCAGTCCGGCGACCTCGACGTGGTGCAGACCAACTCGCCCGGCACGGTGGCCGCCTATCTGGCCGAGTCCGGAGACACGCCCGAGGACATCAACGTGCTCGAGGACAACTCCGAGAGCGACGAGCTCAACGTCACGCTCAACACCCAGTCGGGACCGCTGGCCGACGAGCGGCTGCGCAAGGCGCTCCAGCTCGTCACCGACCGACAGGCGCTGGTCGACAACTTCGACGGCGTGTTCCCGATCGCCGACGGTCCGATGTCCGAGAGCAGCCAGTGGTGGAGCGACGCCGGCTGGCCGGAGCCGAACCTGGAGGAGGCCAAGGCGCTCGTCGCCGAGTACCAGGCCGACAACCCGGGTCCGATCGCCCTGAACCTGATGGTGCTGGCATCGCCCGACGGGCTGCAGTTCGGCCAGCTCGTCGAGCAGCAGTGGTCCCAGCTCGGCATCGACGTCGAGATCCAGAGCGTCGAGGAGACCCAGTTCTCGAACCGGATGCTCGGCGGCGACTTCGATGCCTTGGTGACGCAGTTCTGGAACGGTGCGGACCCGGACGCCAACTACCACTTCTGGACCGGCGACAACATCGGCTCCGCGGGCTCGATCACCCTGAACTTCCCGCGCTGGTCGAACGACGAGGTCGACGCCGCGCTCAACAAGGCCCGCGAGGCCGGCACGGAGCAGGAGCGCAAGGACGCCTACGCCACGGTGTGGCAGCAGTGGGCCGAGCACGTGCCGTACCTGTGGATCTACCACGCCAAGTGGCTGATCCTGTACCGCGACCGGGTGCACGGGCTCTCCGACCTCCGCACGCCCGAGGGCGCCGAGATCGAGCCGGTGCAGTGGGGCTCGGTGTTCCTGACCGCCACCTGGGTCACCGGCGGCTGACGCGCCGTCGGCCCCGGTCGCGCCCCCGGCTCGGTCGCGCCCCCGGCGGTCACCCGGTGTCGGTGGCGGCCTCGGGGCCCCAGACCCACGCCGTGTCGAGCGCCGTGACGAGCTCGTCGGCCTGATCGGGTTCCAGGCCGGCCGCCACCTCCGTGAGGGTGCCGAGGGCGGTGCGGGTCGGGCTGATGAACCACCGGCCGTGGTGCTCGGCGAGCGAGAAGGTCGGGAACGCCCGCCCGAGCGCCGTGAGCGCCAGCAGCTCGGACCACGGTCCGGCGGCGGGCAGGTCGTCGTGCAGCTCCCCGTCGCAGCGTTGCTCGACGGTCGGTTCGGCGTCGCCGACCAGCTCCGTGGTCGTGATGCGCACGCAGCCGTCGGCGTAGCGCAGATCCACCGTCGTCTGATCGTCGCCGAAGGCGCCGTCGAAGCTCGTCACCGTGGCGGTGCGGCGCTTGCCCTGACCGGAGACGTCGACGTCGATGTCGTCGACCCGGAAGAAGAAGCCGTCCTCCTCCATCGCCCGCCGCAGGTCCCCGTCCCACAACGGGACGGCCAGCGTGGCGAACTGCTGCAAGGCCACCGACTCCTCCGGTTCGGCCATCGACACCATCCGGCCGCTGTCCCCGGCGCCGTAGGCCCGCAACAGGTCGGGCACCACCTCGTCCGGCGTGGTCGAGCCGACGGCGATCACGCCTTCGCCCCACGTCGGCTCGGGCAGCTCCTCGTCGAGGCGCCACTGCTCGCCGACGGTGTGGCCCGGGCTCACGCGCCACCCGCCGCCGTCGCGCACCACCATCAGCTGCGGCCAGCGATCCGAGAGCACCTCGGGCTCGTCGCCCGGCAGGGAAAGCCCGGTGACCTGTTCGAGGGCGGCGCGCCCGTCGGGGGTGAGCAGGCCCGCGCCGGTGCCGCCGCCGGCTGCCGGATCGAGGGCGAGGGTGCCGCCGGAGAGGTCGGCGCGCACGATCCACTCGTCGTACGCGTCGATGGTCACCTCGGGTGCGGTGACGTCGAGCCCGAAGGTGGCGTCGCCGTCGGTGGCGCCGACCAGGCCGAGCCGGCCGAGCTCGGTGGCGAGGTCCGGCAGCGTGTCGGCCAGGGCGTCGGCCTGGGCGGGCGGCAGCTGCTCGAGCAGGTCGGTGACGGTGCCGTGATCGAGGGTGGCGAAGAAGTCCTGCACCGCTTCGGTCGGCGTGGCGGCGCCCGTGTGGCGGGTGCCGGCGACGGCGAGTCCGGTCAGCACGACGACGAAGGCGACGATCCCGCCGATGAGCAGCGCGGCCCGCCGGGACCGGTCGACGGCCATGGGCTCAGTCCCCGTCGGGCTCGAGCTCCCGTCGGCCCTCGAGCGCACGGCCCAGCGTCAGCTCGTCCGCGTACTCGAGGTCACCGCCGACGGGCAGGCCGCTGGCGATGCGCGTCACCTTGAGGCCGAGCGGCTTGAGCAGCCGGCTGAGGTACATGGCGGTGGCCTCGCCCTCGATGTTCGGGTTCGTGCACAGGATCACCTCGGTGACGTCTTCCGGTTCGAGGCGGGCGACGAGCTCGGCCACCTTGAGCTGGTCGGGACCGATCCCCTCGATGGGGCTGATGGCGCCTTGGAGCACGTGGTACCGACCGCGGAACTCGCCCGTCTTCTCGACGGCGACGATGTCCCGGGGTTCCTCGACCACGCAGATGAGGTGGGTGTCGCGGCGCGGATCGCTGCAGATGCCGCACTCGGGCCCCTCGGCGATGTTGAAGCACCGTTCGCAGAAGGCGACACGGGCCTTCACCTCGGTGATGGCGTCGGCCAGGCGGGTGGCGTCGGCGGTCGGCAGCTTCAGCAGGTAGAAGGCGATGCGCTGCGCCGACTTGGGTCCGACCCCGGGCAGGCGGCCGAGCTCGTCGATGAGATCCTGGACCGGTCCGGCATAGACGCTCAAGCGCCGTCCCCGTCCGCATCGTCGTCGACGTCGTCTGACGCGTCGGCGTCGTCGGCATCGTCGGCGAAGCCACCGGCGAGGGCCGCCAACGGGTCGCCACCGAAGCCCAGCGCGTCGAGGTCGGGCATGGCCGGCGCCGCCACCTGTTGGAGGTCGCCGACGGCGCGGCCGGCGTCGTGCAGGGCGGCGAGCACGAGGTCCTGGAGCATCTCGGCGTCGTCGGGGTCGATGGCCTCGGGCGCGATGCGCACAGCCAGGAACTCGAACCCTCCGGTGACGTCGATCTCGACCGCGCCGCCGCCGGCGCTGCCGGTGACGACGGTGTTCGCCATCTCCTGCTGCGCTTCCACGAGCTGTGCCTGCATGTCCATGGCGGACTGCAGCAGGCCGCCGAGGTCGAGGCCACCGCCACCTTCGCCACCGCCGCCGAGCCCGCCGAACAGGCCGGCGAGCGGATCGCCGCCGCCGTCGAGCGCCTGGTGCGGGTCGTCGGTGCCGTCGCGGCCGTCGTCGGTGGGCATGGTCACTCCTCTACGAGCTCGGCGCCGGGGAAGATATCGGCCACGCGGTCGACATGGGACCGCGCCGGGTCGGCGTCGTCGAGCTCGGCGACGTTCACCCATTCGTCGTCGGCATCGGCCGCGTCGGCCGGGGAGGTGCCCCCGGCCGCGGCACCGGCGGCAGCGCCGGCGGGCGTCGGCGAGTCGTCGTCGATGATCAGCTCGATCGGCACCGGCCGCCCGAAGTGCGCCTCGAGCGCCTCCTCGACGGCGCCGCGCACCTCGGCGCAGCGGTCGCGGTGCATGGCGTTGGGCAGGGCGTAGCGCGCCGCGTCCTCGGTGGTCGAGTGCCAGCGTCCGCCCCCGAACCGGGCGCGCGCCCGCTGCGGCAGCGCCGGCAGGATCGTGTCGCCCCACGCCAGCGTCAGCTCGTCACGTCCGGGGATCCCGCCACCGGCGGCAGCGGGAGCTGCCCCCGCAGCGGACGGCGTGTCGTCGTGCTGCTCGGGGCCGGCGTCGGCGCGACTCGGCGGCTCGGGTTCGCGTGGCGCCGCACCGTCGTCGGCTGCGTCCGACGCCGGAGGACCATCGGCCCGGCTGCGCGGCCGGTCGTCGTCGGCGGGGTCGCCCGGGCCGGCGCCGCCTTCCTTCGCTGCGGCGGTGGCGCGCCCCGGCGTCGATCGCGCGGGTGTGCCACCACGACCCGATCCACCCTTGC
>JAGQTE010000557.1 GCA_020439175.1 Acidimicrobiales bacterium
CAGGTTCTCGGCGACGCGTGCCGAGATGGCGTGCGCCGGGTCCATCGCCGCCACGCGTCCCTCGGCGCCGGACACCAGCGACAGCGTGCTCTCGGGCTCCGATGCCAGCACCCACGTGTCCTTGCCCGGACCGCTGACCAGGCTGAGGGGCGACGCGCCGTCGGGCAGCGTGCGGGTCAGCCCACCCGGGAGCAGCGTCCACGACCCGTCTCGGGTCACGGCGAACGTGCGCAGCACCGTGGCGCGCGGCGCCAGGCGGCCGTCGACGAGGCACGGCGCCGTCGCCGCCGGCGGCACCTCCTGCGCCGCGAAGCGATGCGGGTTGGCCTCGATGCGGCGGACCAGCGCCGATCGCTCGTCCTCGCTCAGCTCGGCGCCGACGTGGAGGCGCTCGCGCCCCCGCCGCACCGAGCGGATGACGAACCGGTCGAGGTCGCCCACGACGTGGCGGCGCGCCGCCTGGTCGCCGCACCAGTAGGTGGGCAGCGACGGCAGGTGCAGGTCCTGACCGAGCAGCTCGCGCGCCAGCGCCGGCAGGAACGCCGCCAGGCCCGGATGCTCGACGACCCCGCTGCCGAGCGGGTTGGCCAGCCCGATCGTGCCCCGGCGCGCCAGCTCCACCAACCCGGGGACGCCCAGGCTCGACTCGGGTCGCAGCTCGACCGGGTCGCACCAGTCGTCGTCGACGCGCCGCACGATGACGTCGACCGGCTCGTGCGCGCCGACGCTGCGAAGCCACACGCGACCGCCGCGCACCTCGAGGTCGCTGCCCTGCACCAACGGGTAGCCCAGGTAGGACGCGAGGAAGGCGTGCTCGAAGTACGTCTCGTTCCAGGGACCCGGGGTGAGGATCACGGTCAGCGGCCGCTCGACCGAACGGTCCGCCAACGCCCCCATGGCGCCACGCATCGCCCGGAAGTACGGGGCGAGGCGGTGCACGTGGGCGTCGCGGAAGATGCTCGGGAAGACCCGGGTCATCACGAACCGGTTCTCGAGCGCGTAGCCGGCGCCCGACGGCGCCTGCGTGCGATCGCTCAGCACCGTCCACCGGCCGTCGGTGTCGCGCGCCAGGTCGGCGCTGTGCAGCAGGAGGTGCCGCCCACCCGGCACGTCCTGACCCGCCGTGGGACGCAGGAACCCGGGATGGCCGAACACCAGCTCGGGTGGCAGCAGGCCCCGGCGGATCAGCGTGCGGGGCCCGTACAGGTCGGCGAGCACCAGGTCGAGCAGGTCGGCGCGCTGGGCGATGCCGCGCTCGATGGTTCCCCACTCCTCGCTGCTGATCAGCAGCGGCACCGGGTCGACCTCCCACCGGCGTGGCACCGGCTCGCCCGGTACGGCGTAGGTGGCGCCGTCGTCGTGCAGCAACCGGTCGACCTGGCGCCGCCGCCGCTCCAGCTCGCTCGGGCCGAGCGCCGAGAGCGCCTCGTGCAGGTAGCCCCAGTGGGCCCGCACGCCGGTGCCGGGCGCGACCATCTCGTCCCATCCGGCGGCCGGTTCGTACGGCAGCGGGTCGACGACGTCGATGCTCACAGCGCGCCAGCCTGGCCGATCAGGCGTCGTCGTGGGCGGTTGGGGCGACGACCGGCGCGTGGAAGTAGGCGGCACCGATCTCGTCGTGGAGCTGCCCGAGCAGCACCTGCAGGTCGTCGACCCACTCACGCAAGCCGTCTCGCTCGAGCACCTCGAGCCGTGCGTGGGCGACGTAGCGCTGGATCTGGGTGCAGCGTTCGACCAGCTCGTCGGGGTGGCGCAACGGCGCCAGCGAGCTCGACACCTGCTCCATGCAGTGCAGCACCGAGCGCGGCAGCAGCCGGTCCTGCAACAAGAACGCCAGCACCTCGCGCCCCCCGACCGCCGAGTGCACCTTGCGCCGGTACGCCTGATGCGCCTCGACGGAGCGCAGCACCTCGATCCACTGCAGATCGGCGAAGGCCTGCAGCTCCTCGGGGTCGAGCTCGCCGGACGGGCCGCCCGGTCCGGCCCCTTCGGCCTCGATGAGGGCGCCGGCGCGCACGTCGAGCACCCGGCTGGTCAGGTCGGCGCGCTCGAGGTGCCGACCGAGACGCAGGAAGCTCCACGCCGGGTCGCGCGGCATCGAGCCGTCGATCACGCCGATGAAGGCGCGGCAGCGGTCGATGACGTACGACAGCCAGGCGAGCCGGCTGCGGCGCGGCACCGCCTCGAAGGCGCGCTCGGCGGCGTCACGGTGCACGTCGTTGATGATCTCGTAGGCGTCGCGGGGCACGATCGCCCGAGTGACGCGGGCGTTGAAGCGCGCCTGTTCCAGCGACCGGACGACCGAGCCGCTGTTGGCGCCGTCGGTGGCGAGGAACTCGACGACGTGGTCCTCGTCGGGTGCCGGATACAGCTCGTCGAACTGATCCGAGGTGCCGGTGATCGCCAGCAGCGGTGCCCACGTCAGCCCGGCCGAGCGCGGCAGGTCCATGAACAGCGCGGTGTGGGTGGCCAAGATGCGCGCCGTGCCCTCGGCCCGCTCGAGGTAGCGGCCGGTCCAGTACAACGACTCCGCGGCGCTCGACAGCAGGGTCACGGTCGCGCTCCGACGGTCGGGTCGACGATCCAGGTGTCCTTGCTGCCCCCGCCCTGGGAGCTGTTCACCACGAGCGACCCCTCGCGCAGCGCCACCCGGGTCAGGCCGCCCCGCGTCACGTAGGCGCGGTCGCCCGACAGCACGAACGGGCGCAGGTCGAGATGGCGCGGCGCCAGCTGCCCGCCGCTGAGCGTCGGTGCCGTCGAGATGGCGAGCGTCGGCTGGGCGATGAAGTTGCGGGGGTCGGCCTCGATGCGGATGCGGTACTCGTCGAGCTCCTCGGGGGTCGCCCGGGGGCCGATCAGGATGCCGTAGCCGCCGCTCTCGTTGGCCGGCTTCACCACGAGCTCGTGCAGGTGCGCCAGCACGTGGCTGCGCTCGGCGGGGTCGATGCAGCGCCAGGTCGGCACGTTGGGCAGCAGGATGTCCTCGCCCAGGTAGTAGCGCACGAGCTCGGGCACATAGCTGTAGATGACCTTGTCGTCGGCCACGCCCGCGCCGGGGGCGTTGGCGATGGCGACGGTGCCCGATCGCCAGGCCCGCATGAGGCCGGGGACGCCGAGCATCGAGTCGGGCCGGAACGCCTCGGGGTCGAGGAACAGGTCGTCGATGCGCCGGTAGATGACGTCGACGCGCTTGCGGCCGTCGATGGTGCGCATCCACACGACGTCGTCGTCGTCGACCACCAGGTCGCTGCCCTCGGCGAGCGCCGCGCCCATCTGCTGGGCCAGGAAGGCGTGCTCGAAGTAGGCGCTGTTGTGCACGCCCGGCGTGAGCACGACGAGCGCCGGCTCGACGCCCCGGCGCGGCGTCAGCGAGGCGAGCAGGTCGTAGAGGCGCGCCGGGTAGTCGTCGACGGGCTGGATGTCGAGGTCGCGGAACAGGTCGCCGAAGACCCGCTTGGTGATCTTGCGGTTCTCGAGCATGTACGACACGCCGGACGGCACGCGCAGGTTGTCCTCGAGCACGTAGATCGTGCCGTCGCCGTCGCGCACGAGGTCGCAGCCCGAGATGTGCGCCCACACGCCCTGCGGCGGGCTGATGCCGCAGCACTCCGGTCGGAAGTTCGCCGAGTCGGCGAGCAGCTCGGCCGGGAGCACGCCGTCGGCGATGACCTTCTGCGCGCCGTAGAGGTCGTCGATGAACAGGTTCAACGCCCGCATGCGTTGCAGCAGGCCGGCTTCGACGCGGTCCCACTCCTGCGTGGTGATGACCCGCGGCAGCACGTCGAGCGGCCAGGCACGATCGAGGTTGGCGCCGTCCTGGTACACGGTGAAGGTGATCCCCATGGCCTGCACGGCCGCCTCGGCCGCACGCTGGCGGGCCCGGACGTCGGACACCGTCAACGCCGCCAGGTAGTCGGCGAGCGGACCGAGCTCGGGGCGTGGCGCACCGTCGGCGATGAGCTCGTCCCAGGTGCTGCTGCGGTAGGTGCTCCAGTCCATGCGAGCAACAGATGTACCAGCCCTGACGGCGTGGCGCGAAGGCCACCGTGGGCGATCTTCAGCGGGACTGACACCGATCTGACGTCCCCGAGGGGCCTGCTGCCACCCCCGCTGACCTGGGGACGAAACACGTGGTTCACGGTTGGGTGACGGTTGCGAAACGGGTGCGCGCCGAACCGTTCACATTGCGGAAGCCAACGCGAAATCCGCCGTCCGTACGTTCAGCGAGCAGTCAGTTCCGGGCTCTTGCGGCGGCGATGCCGCTCACCCCGGCTCGAACCCCGCAAGGGACATCCAAGGAGGAGCGATGGTTCATCTGGTCACCGCGGTGATCAAACCGCACAAGTTGGAGGAGGTGAAGGACGCGCTGTCGGCGATCGGCATCCAAGGCTTGACGATCACCGAGGTCAAGGGCCACGGCCGGCAGGGCGGACACACCGAGACCTATCGGGGGGCCGAGTACAAGATCGATCTCATCCCCAAGGTGAAGATCGAGGTGGTCTGCGACACGTCGGACGCCGACATGATCGCCGACACCATCGCCGCTGCGGCGAAGACCGGGAAGATCGGCGACGGGAAGATCTGGGTCAGTCCCGTCGACCGGCTGGTGCGCATCCGCACCGGTGAGCGCGACGCCGAAGCCGTCTAGCGCCACCTCCCCTCCGCCCACCTGGTCGCGCTGCGAAGCGACCAGGTCGGGCTTCCCCCACACCACATGAACGAATCAAGGAGCAATCACGTGAGCAGTACCCGAAAGCGGCTCGTCCGGGCCGGCGTAGGAGGAGCAGTCGCCATCGGCACTGTGGCCCTCCTCGCCGGCACGGCGTTCGCCCAAGACGAAGAGGAGGTCGTCCTCACCGCAGGTGAGGAGGCCGCCGCCAGCGTCCAGGCTGTCCTGGACAACATCTGGGTGTTGATCGCCGCCGTGCTGGTGATCTTCATGCAGGCCGGCTTCGCGCTGGTGGAGGCGGGGCTCACCCGGGCCAAGAGCGTCTCCAACATCATGGCCAAGAACCTCATGGACTTCTGCGTCGGCGTGCTCGCCTTCGCAGCCGTCGGCTTCGCCTTCGCCTTCGGGCCGGGCGGCGGCTTCATCGGTACCGAGGGCTGGTTCCTCAACTCCGAGACCTTCGCCGAGGGCTGGGGCAACCTGAGCCTGCCGACCTTCTTCCTGTTCCAGGCGGCGTTCGCCGCCACGGCGGCCACGATCGTGTCCGGCGCCATGGCCGAGCGCACGAAGTTCAAGAGCTACTTCGTGTACTCGTTCCTGATCACGGCGTTCGTGTACCCGATCATCGTGCACTGGGTCTGGGGCGGCGGCTGGCTGTCGCAGCTCGACACCCCGTACCACGACTTCGCCGGCTCGAGCGTCGTGCACATGGTGGGCGGCATCGCTGCAGCGGTGGGCGCGGCGTTCCTCGGCCCACGCATCGGCAAGTACACCAAGGACGGCAAGCCCCGGGCCATCCCCGGTCACAGCATCCCGTTCGCCATCATCGGCGTGTTCATCCTGTTCGTCGGCTGGTTCGGCTTCAACCCCGGCTCGGAGCTCGCTGCTGATGCAGCAGTGCCCGGCATCGCCGTGACCACCCTGCTCGCAGGTGCCGCCGGCGGCGTCGTCGCCCTGCTGGTCGTGTGGCTCAAGGAGGGCAAGCCCGACGTGGCCATGGCCGGCAACGGCGTGCTCGCCGGTCTGGTCGGCGTCACCGCCGGCACGGCCGCCGTCACCAACTGGGGCGCCGTGATCATTGGTTCGATCGCCGGCATCTTGGTGGTGTTCGCCGTGTTCTTCTTCGATCGGATCAAGATCGACGACCCGGTCGGCGCCGTCAGCGTCCACGGTGTGTGCGGTGCCTGGGGCGCCATCGCCGTGGGCCTGTTCGCAGCCGAGGACTCGGACTTCTGGAAGGCCGGCCTCTTCTACGGCGGCGGCACCTCCCAGCTGGTCAGCCAGATCATCGGTGTGCTGGCAATCGCCGCCTTCACCGCCGTGGCCATGGTGATCGTCTTCGCCGCCCTGAAGGCGACCCTGGGTCTGCGGGTCTCCGAGGAGGAGGAGATCGAGGGCCTCGACGTGCACGAGCACGGCGTGCCCGGGTACGCCCCGGACATCGCCATGGGCGAGTCGGGCGGTCTGGCCAGCAGCAAGGAGATGGCCACGACCTGAGCAACGGATCACACATCCGAACGAACCGACGAGGAGGGGCCTTCGGGCCCCTCCTCCCGGGTCCGGGCCGGCCGCGGGTTCCCGCCCGGGTCGGCTCGGCGAGCAAACCCTGAAAGGATCACCACGTGAGCGACAGCAGCCACGGCGAGGGCCACTTCTGGCAGCACACCTTCCTCGGCAGCGACCGGATGATGGCGCGCACCATCGCCCGCCCGGTCGCCCGGTTCCTCCACATCGAGGCGGCTGCCGGGATCCTGCTGCTCGTGGGCGCCGTCGTGGCGGTGATCTGGGCGAACTCGCCGTGGAAGGAGAGCTACCTGCATCTCCTGCACACCGAGGCGGGCATCGACATCGGCAGCTTCTCGCTGCACCTCGACCTGCAGGAGTGGGTCAACGACGGGCTGATGACCCTGTTCTTCTTCGTGGTCGGCATGGAGATCAAGCGCGAGGTCGTGATGGGCGACCTGCGCGACCGCCGGACGGCGGCGCTGCCGGTGATCGCGGCGCTCGGCGGCATGCTCGTGCCGGCGCTGATCTACACGGGCTTCAACGCCGGGGGCGAGGCGGCCGGCGGCTGGGGCATCCCGATGGCCACCGACATCGCCTTCGCCGTCGGCATCGTGTCGCTGCTCGGCAGCCGCGTGCCGGTGCAGCTGAAGCTGTTCCTGCTGACGCTGGCCGTGGCCGACGACCTCGGCGCCATCGCCGTGATCGCGCTCTTCTACACGGACGACATCGACCTGGTCTGGCTCGGCGTCGGCGTGGGCATGCTCGGGCTGGCCTACGTCGCCCGCCGGGCGCACATCTGGTACGTCCCGGTCTACGTCGGCATCGGTCTGGTCGCCTGGTACGCCGTGCTCCAGTCCGGTGTCCACGCCACCGTGGCCGGCGTCATCCTGGGCTTCATCACCCCGATGGTGGCGCTGCGTCCGGACCTCGATGCCGAGGCCATCGCCGACAGCCTGGAGGGGCGCGACCTCAGTCCGGCCGACGTGCGGGCAGCGGCGTTCGAGCTGAACGAGAGCGTGCCGATCGCCGTGCGGTTGATCGACTGGCTGCATCCGTGGACGGCGTACGTCATCATCCCGCTGTTCGCCCTGTTCAACGCCGGCGTGGTGCTCAGTGGCGACGCCATCGGGGCCGCCTTCGGCTCGACGATCACGCTCGGCATCTTCTTCGGACTCGTGGTCGGCAAGACGGTCGGCGTGTCGTCGTTCGCCTGGTTGGCGGCCAAGACCGGCATCGGCCGACTGCCCCGCGGCGTCGGCCTGGGCCAGCTCATCGGCATCGCCTCGGCAGCCGGCATCGGCTTCACCGTCGCCATCTTCGTGACGGAGCTGTCGTTCGACAGCGAGGTCTTCAAGGAGGAGGCGAAGATCGGCATCTTCGCGGCGTCGATCCTCGCCGGCATCGTCTCGTCGATCGTCCTCTCGCTGGCCGGGCGGCGGGTCAAGCCCGGTGATGCCGAGCTGATGCGCATGGAAGAGGAGCGGTTCTTCTCAGACCAGGCGTCGCCGTCGACGGCGCCGCGCTGAACGACCGGCGAGCAGGGGCGCCCGACAGGCGGGGCAGCGTGGCCTCCGTCGGACGCGAACGGGCCCCGACCACGGAGGTCGGGGCCCGTCGCTGCTTCGGTGCCCGGGCGGTGGAACCCGGACGGTCGGTCACTCGGCGGTCATGTCGGAGCTCTGCCGCTTCGAGAACGTGATGGCGCCGACGAGCACGACGATGCCGGCCAGCGCGATCAGGTAGGTCGCCGGGTTGGTGTCGTCGAGGTTCAGGACGTCCTCGAACAGCGGCAGCGTCGGCGGGTTGAGCGCCACCACCGCCGGGAGCACCAGCAGCGAGATGAGGTTCATCACCTTCATCAGCGGGTTCAGCGCCGGGCCGGACGTGTCCTTGAACGGGTCGCCGACGGTGTCGCCGATGACGGCGGCCTTGTGGGCCTCGGAGCCCTTGCCGCCCTCGTTGCCGTCCTCGATGAACTTCTTGGCGTTGTCCCACGCGCCACCGGCGTTGGACTGGAAGTTCGCCATCAGGGCGGCGACGACGATGCCCGACGCCAGGAAGGCGCCGAGGGCGACCGGTCCGAGACCGAAGCCGACGACGACCGGCATCAGCACGGCGAGCAGCGCCGGCGTGGCGAGCTCGCGCAGCGAGGCGCTGGTGCAGATGTCGATGACCGGGCCGTAGTCGGGACGCTGCGAGCCGTCCATGATGCCGGGCTTCTCGCGGAACTGGCGGCGGACCTCCTGCACCACCGTGCCGGCGGTGCGGCCCACGGCGAGGATCGCCAGCGACGAGAACAAGAAGGCGACCGTGCCGCCGAGGATCAACCCGATGAACGTCTTCGGATCGGCGACGTTGATCTGGATGGCCTCGAAGGCGCTCCCGCCGGCGGCCTCGACGATCTTGGCGACGCCGGTGGAGTCGGCGACCGTCTCGACGAAGCTGGCGAACAGCGCCACGGCGGCGATCACGGCGGAGCCGATGGCGAAGCCCTTGGTCACGGCCTTGGTCGTGTTCCCCACGGCGTCGAGGCCGACCATGATCTTCTCGGCCTCGCCGTCGAACTCGCCCGCCATCTCGGCGATGCCGGCGGCGTTGTCGGCGACCGGGCCGAAGGTGTCCTCGGCCACGATGATGCCGGTGGTCGAGAGCATGCCGATGCCGGCGAGCGCCACGAGGTACAGCGAGAACTCGACGTTGCCGCCGCCGAGCAGGATGGCGGCACCGATGGCGCCGGCGATGGCGATCAGCGCCCACACGGCCGACTCCATGCCCGAGCTCAGGCCCGACAGCAGCACGGTGGCCGGGCCGGTGCGAGCGGACACGGCGATGTCACGGACGGGCTTGGTCTCGGTCGAGGTGAAGTACTCGGTGATCTTCGACGCCACGAGGCCCAGGACCACGCCGGCGACGATGGCGCCGAACAGGCGAGCGCCGAGGTTGGACAGCTCGGCGTCGACAGGGTTGCCCACGTACACGAACGCCACCACGCCGGCACCGAGCACGGCGAGGACCTGCGCCAGGTGGATGCCGCGGTTGATCGGCTTGAGGGCGTCGGTCTCACCGCTGCGGGCCTTGACCGAGAAGATGCCGATGACCGAGGCGACGAGGCCCACGCCCATCAGCACGACCGGGAAGATCATGCCCTTCTGGGCCGAGTCGGCCAGGCCGATCGACTGGAAGCCCGACACGCCGAGGATGATCGACGCCACGAGCACCACGGCGTAGGACTCGAACAGGTCCGACGCCATGCCGGCGCAGTCGCCGACGTTGTCGCCCACGTTGTCGGCGATCGTCGCCGGGTTGCGGGGGTCGTCCTCGGGGATGCCCGCCTCGACCTTGCCGACGAGGTCGGCGCCGACGTCGGCGGCCTTGGTGAAGATGCCGCCACCGACGCGCAGGAACAGCGCCAGCAGCGAGCCGCCGAAGCCGAAGCCGACGAGGATGGCCGACGCCGAGTTCTGGAAGATCATGATGATGATCGAGGCGCCGAGCAGGCCGAGGCCGGCGGTGAACAGACCGGCCACCGAGCCGGTGCGGAACGCCACGTGCAGGGCGTCGGCGAAGTCGAGCCGGCGGGCGGCAGCCGCGGTGCGGACGTTGCCGCGCACGGCGAGCCACATGCCCAGGAAGCCGATCGACGCTGACGCCAGGCAGCCGAGCAGGAACGCGACGGTGCGGAACGTGCCCGCCTGGATCTGCGTGAGCGCCACGTCGGGGGTCTCGACCGCCACGGCGGTGCCGCCGGGCCCGGAGATGGCGCCGAGGATCTCGGCGGGCTTGACGATCTCCGTCGAGGTGACGAACACGACGATGGCCAGCGGGATCACGATGATGCCGATGGTGCGGAACTGGCGCTTGAGGTAGGCGAGGGCCCCCTCCTGGATGGCGCCGGCGATCTCCACCATCTGCTCGGTGCCCTGCTCCTTGGCGAGGATGGTCTTGATCTGCGACGCGCCGATCAGCAGCGCCAGCAGGCCCACGCACGCGGCGAAGACCAGCAGACCCCACTCGGTGCTGCCCAGCTCGAAGACCTGATAGCCGCCTTCGGCGGCCAGGGTCGGTGTCATGGGTTGCTCTCTCCTGTCGTTGGGACGGCATCGTTGCCGTACCGGTTCTTGCGATCGGTGACCGGGGGCGTGGCGGTCATGACGCCACCGCCGCTCCGGAGGTGCCCGAGTCGTGCGCCCGCACGACGTTGTGCACGTGGACCTGGCGGGCGACCTTCTCGCCGAGCATCCGGTCGTGCTCGCCGACGCGCACCACGAGGGGCCCGTCGAACGGGTGCTTCTCGCGCACCTCGACGTGGACGTCGGGCACGATGCCCAAGCGGGCGAGGAAGCTCATCACCTCCGGGTCGGTCGAGCCGGGGACGGCCACGACGGCCTGGTCGCCGGGCTCGAGGTCGTACAGCTGCCCGAGCAGCGGGAGCTCCACCTGGCCGGCGACGGGGATGGGGAAGCCGTGCGGGCAGGTCTCGGGGCGGTGCAGCGCCACGAACATCCGCTCGAGCACCTCGTCGGGCAGGTCGTGCTCGAACGCAGGCGCCAGCGCGTCCGCCTCGTTCCAGGCGTAGCCGAGCATGTCGGCGAGGAACCGCTCGACGATGCGGTGGCGGCGGATGGCGCTGATCGCCTCGCGCCGCCCGGTGTCGGTGAAGGTCACGCCGTGGTACGGCCGGTGATCGACCAGGCCGCGGTCCGCCAGGCGCTTCACCGTCGCCGTGACGGTGCCCGGGCTGAGCCCGAGGGTCTCGGCGAGATGGCCGGTGTGCGCCTCCCCGCCGTCGCGGGTGTGGCGGTAGACGGCCTTGAGCGTCTCGCGCTCGGATTTGGTGAGATCGGGGGTCATCTTTTGGCTTGGCAAAACCTTGATCGGAGCGCCGGAGATTTCACACGCGCGCACCGACGCGACGCAAACCCGACGTCCCGAGCGGCCGATCCTGCCGGCGGCAGGTCCGTACACTGGACCGATCACGACGGACGGGGGCGGAGCAGACGGGCCGTGGCCGCGGCGAGCGGCGTGGGTGGCGGCAGCGACCGCCGTGGCGGTGGCCCTGAGCTCGATCGGTGTGGCGCTCGGCGCCGACTGGGTGCCGGCGTCGGACTGGGCGCTGATCGAAGCCTCGGTGCGCGACGTCGGCACGGCGCACACGCCGCTCGTCGGCTTCTTCTCCCGCTACGGCTGGTTCCACCCCGGCCCGTGGCCGCTGTACGTGCTCGCCGTGCCCTACCGCCTGTTCGGGGCCTCGCCGCAAGCGCTGCTCATCGCCGTGGGCCTGGTGAACACGGCTGCGGTCGTCGTCTGCTGCCGGGCGTCGTGGCGGATCGGGGGGCATCGGCTGCTGCTGGTCACGTCCGGCGCGCTCATCGCCTTGATGGCCGGGATGCGCGTCTGGCTCCTCGTCGACCCGTGGAACCCGTGGCTCGGCCTGCTGCCGTTCGCAGCGTTGGTGCTGTGCTGCTGGGCGCTGGCCCTGGGCCATCGCTGGTACCTCCCGGCCGTCGCCGCGCTCGCCACCTTCGTCGTGCAGTGCCACGTGGCGTTCGTCGTGCCGGCGGTCGCTGTGGTGCTGGCGGCCCTCGTCCTGTGCGTCCGGTCGGGCGGTGGCGAGCGGTGGCGACCGGCGCTGCTCGCCGGTGCCGCCGTCGTGGTGGTCGGCTGGGCCCCGGTCGTGGTCGAGCAGGTGGTGGCCGACGGCGGCAACCTGGCCGCCCTCGGGTCGTTCTTCGTCACGGCCAGCGTGGAGCCGACGGCAGGGCCGGTCCAGGGCGCGCGCATCCTCGCCACCGAGACCTCGGGGTGGCCCCCGTGGCTCGGGCGCCCCGAGCCCACGCGCTTCGACGGTGACCCGCGCATCGGCGACGTGCCCGACCTGGCGTCGCCCTGGGCAGTGGCGGTGCCGGTCGCCCTCGTGGCCGCCACCTGGTACCTCGCCCGGCGACGCGGGGCCGGCTGGATCGCCACGGGGGCGATCCTGGCCATGGTGCTGCTGGCGGGGAGCTGGATCGGGCTCGCGCGGCTGGCGGGCCCGCAGTACTACTGGTTGGTGCGGTTCACCTGGGTCGTCGGGTGGTTCGGCGTCGTGGTGGTGGCGGCGTTCGTGGTCGAGGTGCTGGTCGACACGGCCTGGCTGCGCCGTCGCTCCCCGGCCGGGAGCCGCACGCGCGCCGCGCTCGCCGCAGCGGCGATCGTCGCCGTGCTGCTGGCCGGTGCCGTGGCGGTGCGCACCGGTGCGGATCCGGTGCTGCCGGCACAGACCCTCGGCCTGCCGGTGGCCAGCCTGCGTCCCGCGACGCTCGACTGGCTGCGCGGGCACGTCCCGCCGGGCGGTGCTGTGGCGGTGGAGGGGAGGTCCGACGAGCGGTACGGCGCCACGCAGGGCCTCTTCAACGTGCTCGACGCCGCCGGCTACGACGTGTCGTTGCGGGGCGAGTGGGCGAAGCAGGTGCGTGAAGACCGGCGCAACGAGGCGCCGGTGACGCTGGTCGTCGTCAGCGGCGACGAGGTCGGTTCGTGGCGCGCTCGGGGTATCGAGGAGGTCGCGGCGTTCGAGCCCACCGGGCTCGGATCGGCGCTCGACCTCGAGCCGACGGTCGTCTTCCTCGATGACGGCGACGCGCCTGCGGTCGACGAGGCGGCGTCCGACTCGGACGAACCCACCGACGGGTGATCAGCCCAGTTGGTGATCAGCCCGGTTGGTGATCAGAACGGTTGGTGATCAGCCCGGGCGGCCCTCGGCAACGAGCCGGTCGAGCACGAGCTCGGGGTGCTCCTGCTCGAGGCGCGCCACCCAGTACTGGCTCTCGAACAACGCCAGGACCGTGCCGTCGGCGCGCTCGAGGACCCGGACGCCGGTCATCGTGCGCAGCTGGTCGGCGCTGGCCTCGTCGGTGCGTCGGGCGACGGTGTAGCTGGTGCCCGACAGCTCGACCGGCGCGCCGAACTCCTGCTCGAGCCGCCACGTCGCCACCTCGAACTGCATCTGGCCGACGGCGGCGAGCACCGGGGCCTGATCGCCGAGGTCGCGGTCGCGCAGCACCTGCACCACGCCCTCCTCGTCGAGTTGGGCGATGCCCTTGCGGAACTGCTTGAACTTGCCGGTGTCACGCACCCGGGCGATGGCGAACAGCTCGGGGGCGAAGCTCGGGATGGCCGGGAACTCCACCGGCGTGTCGAGCCACAGCGTGTCGCCGACGCGGACCTCGGTGGCGTTGACGAGGCCGATCACGTCACCGGCGTAGGCCTCCTCGACCGTCTCGCGCTCCTGGCCGAACACCTGGTGGGCGTACTTCGTCGAGAACGGCTTGCCCGTGCGCCCGTGGGTGACGACCATGCCCCGCTCGAAGCGACCGCTGCACGTCCGCACGAAGGCGATGCGGTCACGGTGGTTGGGGTCCATGTTCGCCTGCACCTTGAACACGAACCCGCTGAAGGGTGCGTCGAGCGGCCGGCGATCGCCGTGCACGTCGAGGCGCGGCGCCGGCGATGGGACGAGGTCGACGACGCTGTCGAGCAGCTTGCGCACGCCGAAGTTCGTCAGCGCCGAGCCGAACAGCACCGGCGTGGCCTCGGCAGCCAGGAAGGCCTTGGGGTCGAGGTCGGCGCCGACGGCGTCGAGCAGCCCCTGCTCCTCGACGGCGGTCTCCCACGCCTCGCCCTCCGCGGCGGCGGCCGCCTCGGGGTCGAGGTCCTCCTCCGGCGCCATCGTCGAGCCGTGGCTCGTCCGGGTGAACCGGGTGTAGGTGCCGGCGCGCCGGTCGATGACGCCGCGGAAGTCGCCCGCGATGCCAACGGGCCACGTGAGCGGCGTCGGGCGGATGCCCAGCTGGTCCTCGATCTCGTCGATGAGCTCGAGCGGGTCGCGCCCGGGTCGGTCCCACTTGTTGATGAACGACAGCAGCGGCAGCTCCCGCTGGCGGCACACGTCGAAGAGCTTCAGCGTCTGCGGTTCGATCCCCTTGGCGGCGTCGAGCACCATCACGGCGGCGTCGGCGGCGGCGAGCACCCGGTAGGTGTCCTCGGAGAAGTCGCGGTGCCCCGGCGTGTCGAGCAGGTTGACCACGCAGTCGCGGTAGGGGAACTGCATGACCGCCGAGGTGATCGAGATGCCCCGCTTCTGCTCGAGCTCCATCCAGTCGCTGGTGGCAGCCCGTCCTCCGCCGCGGGCCTTGACGGCGCCGGCCTGGTTGGCGAGCGCGCCGCCGTAGAGCAGGAACTTCTCCGTGAGCGTCGTCTTGCCCGCGTCGGGGTGCGAGATGATGGCGAAGGTGCGGCGGCGCGCGGCTTCGGCGGCAGGGTCGTCGTGCTCGGGCATGGGGCGATCAGGCTACCGGGGGGCGGGCGACGCCTCGGGGTCGACGCCGGCGGGGGCCGTGGGCCACCGGTAAGCCGAGGGCCGTCGGTTGGCCAGGCTCGGCAGCTGGGCGCGGACCTCGGCGAGGCGTCCGAGATCGAGGTCGGCGACCACGACGGTGCCGTGGCGGCTCGAGTCGTCGACGGCGTCGGACACCGGCCCGCGCGCCAGGACCGTGCCCCAGGGGTCGATGATCATCGATTCGCCGTGCCAGCGCAGCTTCGGCGCACTCGATCCCTGCTGCGCCGCGGCGACGACGAAGCGCTGGTTCTCGATGGCGCGCGCCCGCAACAGCACCTCCCAGTGCGGGGGGCCGGTGCGCGCCGTGAAGCACGCCGGGACGACGAGCACCGTGGCCCCGCGCAGCGCCAGGATGCGGTACAGCTCGGGGAAGCGCAGGTCGTAGCAGACGCTCATCCCGACCCCGACCGGTCCGGCGTCGGCGAGGATGAGGTCGTCGCCGGGCTCGACGACCGACGACTCGTGGAACTCGGCGCCGGGCACGTCGCAGTCGAACAGGTGGACCTTGCGATACGTGGCGACGACCGCCCCGTCCGGACCGATCAGGCACGAGGTGTTCGCCGTCCGCTCGCTGCCGGCGCGTCGTTCGACGAACGAGCCGGCGACGAGCCAGATGCCGGCGTCGGCGGCCTGCGTCGACGCCCACTCCAGGGTGGGGCCGTCCAACGGCTCGGCAGCGGCGGCGAGCACTGGCCCGGGGCCCATGCAGCCGAACAGCTCCGGCAGCACCACGAGCGACGCGCCGTCGTCGACGCAGCGCGCCACCAGCTCGCTCGCCCGATGCAGGTTGGCGTCCTTGTCGGGACCCGCCGTCAGCTGCACGGCGCCGGCACGCACGGTCGGCATCGCTCGCTCGGTGTCACCCATCGGGCGAACGGTACCCTCGCCGCGTGCCCGACGGACCCGAGGAGCTGCCACAGCCGGCGATGCGCCGCTGGCGGCCGTCGCCGGCGGTCATCGTCGTGCTCGTGGTGCTCGGCTTGTGCGTCGTGGCGCTGTTCGCCATGCGCAGCGGCGAGGACTTCGTCGCTGCGCCCGGTGGTTCGGGCACCACGACCGACGGATCGACCACGACCGTCGCCCCCGGGACGCCCACCACCTCGACGCCGGCGACGTGGCAGACCCAGTTCCTGTCCTGTGTGGCGACGCGGGAGTCCGACGACGAGCCCGATGCGGTCGGACCCGGGGGCGTCGCGTTCGGCACCTACCAGATCACCCAGCAGACCTGGGACAACACGGCCCAGCACTATGGCTGGACCGACCTGGTGGGCGTGAACCCGGCGCAGGCGTCTGCCGATGACCAGCAGCAGGTCGCCATGGCCCTGCTCCAGTGGCAGGGCGCCGAGCCCTGGGGTGGGAGCTGTACGGCCTAGCGGGCGAGCGTGACGCCGACGGGTTCAGCGGATGACGATCGGACGGACCTCGAGCGAGACCGATGCCGTCGCCACGACGACGCCGTCCTCCACCACGTCCACGGTGTAGGTGTAGGTGCCGGGCAGCTCCGGGCAGGCGGTGCCGCTGTGGCCGGGCACCGGCACGACCGGGCAGATCAGGTGGGGCTTGGGACTCGACGGTGCGGTCGAGATCGTCCGGTCGCCCTGGCCGCCGTCGGGGCCGTGCACCCGCACCGCCAGACCGTCGGCGCCGGTCACGGACCACGTGAGCTGTGGCGCGTTCGCCATGTCCCAGCCGCCGGTGACGGTCGGCGGCGCCACGTCGACGTCGATCGTGATCGTGCGCGGGGCCGTGGTCGTGGTGCCCACCGGCGCCGTCGTGGAGGTCGTGGGCCGCGTCGTCGGGGGCACCGTCGTGGCATCCGGAGCGGTCGTCGTCGGGCTGGGACCGCCCGGCCCTGCGGTCGTGCTCTGCGGGACGTTGGACGTGGCCGTGCCGTTCGCACCTGCCGTGACCGTCGTCGTCGTGGACGACGCGCCCGATGCCACCTCGGCGTCGGTGCCGTCGCGCAGCAGCAGGAGCACCCCGATCACCAGGAGCACGCCGGCCGCTGCGCCGAGCGCCACCCACAGCGGCGTGCGGCCGCTGCCGCCGGCAGCGCGCGCCGCGTTGCCCGGCGGTGGAG
>JAGQTE010000061.1 GCA_020439175.1 Acidimicrobiales bacterium
TCGACGTGCAGCTGATCGGCTCCCGCCTGTACCTGCGAGCGCAGCTGCGCTCACGCAGCCGGCGCACCCACCTCGTGCACGAGTGGCGCTACGGGCGGTACGGACGCACGATCGTGCTGCCGAGCGCGTACCGCGGCCAGGTGCGAGCGTCGCTGGGGCAGGGTCAGCTCGCCGTCTCCGTCGCCCGCGTCGATGGCGACGACGATTCGCCGGCCGACGTCACCCACATCACCCCGCACGCCGCAGGCGACTCCTGAGCCTTCGTCGCTCTGGGCGAGCGGCCAGGCGTTCGTAACGACGACCCGCCAGCCCAGGGTTCAACGTGCCAGCTCCGCCCACACGACCTTGCCGTCGGCGGTCGGCTGCACGCCCCACGACGACGCCACGTGCGTGAGGATGCGAAGACCGTGTCCGCCACGGCGATGCCGGGAGGCGTCGAGCAGCTCTGGCGTGGCTCGACTCATGTCGCGCACCTCGATCCGCAGGCTGTCAGGGGCAAGGACGAGCGCCACCTCGACCGGGCCGCCGGCGTGGAGCACGGCGTTGGTGACGAGCTCGCTCGCCACCAGCTCGGCGTCCTGCACGAGCCCGTCGCAGTGCCAGGACTCGAGCAGCTCCCGGACGAAGACGCGCGCGTCGGTCGCCCCGCGCATGCCGGTCCGCCCCGCGTGGGAGCCCCGCTGCAGGGTTGGCGGCGGGTCAGACGTGGCACGGGCGGAGCTGCCACTGCGCCGGCGACCGAGCGCTGCCACCACCGCCGGCACCTGCTCGGCGGCGTCGCGCGGCGCGACGATGACGAGGGCCGCGCCCGGCGCCACCGCCCGCAGGCGTGCCAGCAGCGGTTGGTCCGCCAGGGCGTCGGTGTCGAGGGCGACGACGACGGTGCGCGGCTGCTGCGCACGGACGAACGCCACGGCGCGCCCGGCGTCTACGACGCCGACACCGGGGGGCACGTCCGGCAGACGCTCCCCGGTGTCGGGATCCGCATCGCACACGACGACGACCGGCGCGCTCACCTCGGTGCCGCCCGGTGCGCCTGTGCCATGGCCGTCCCCCGAAGCCTTCCCGACGCCGAACCCGACCGTCGGCCCGCTCGTCGCTGGCGCCTTACCCCCGTGCGCGTCGCCGTATGCATCACGGCGCGACGCGGGGCCGGGCAGCGGCGGGCTGCCCGGCCCCGTCCAGGGTGTCGGCGTGCGACGAGGGTTCGTCTCACGTCGACCGGTGGGTGGCGACACACGCCCTACCCATCGTCGGTCGACGTAGAACCACCGTCCGCCATCGGGTCGCCTCGCGGCTCGCCGAGCGACGCCCCCCCCTGCCTCCGCAGAGGTCGCCCGCTCGGCGAGCGGCGTGCGCTGCAGCAACGTCAGCGCCTCCCGGCAGGCGTCCACTGCGGCGAGGGAGGTCCTCGCCACCACCCGAGCCACCGGAAGGTCGGCAAGGTCGCGCGCCGTGACCTCCGCCAACCGCTGGCACACCGAGACGCACGACTGCAGCACGGCGTGCAGCGCCGGCTCCCCCGGCGGGATGGCGACACGCACGGCATCGCCCGCGGCACGACAGGCGCCGACCGCCACGAGCGCCAGGCGCACGGCCAGCTCCTCGGCGGCCACGGGCGGCGCGTCGGCTGGCACTGCGCCGGACGATGCCGCCGCCGGAACACCGTCCTCGAGCCAGCCCCGCACCAGTTCGCCGGCCGCGTCCTCGGCGGCCTCCAGCACCACCAGCAGCGGCGGCCCGTTGGCGTCGGCCGGGAGGGTGGTCACGGCCCCGACTCGGCCGGCTCGGCCAGCTCGTCGGCGGCGAGCGGCTCGACGGCAGGACCTTCGAGCACCGCACCATCGGTGTCGAATCGTGATCCGTGACACGGGCAGTCCCAGCTCGCCTCGGCGGCGTTCGAGACGAGGCGACACCCGAGGTGGGTGCACGTCGGTGTCGGCGCGTCGTCCAGGATCCCCTCGACCACGCCGCCGACGGCGTGGCGCGCCGTCGAGACGTTGGCGGACACGACGCCCGCCACGTGGGTCGCACCTCCGAGGCGCGTGCTGTCGTAGACGGAGGCGAACGCTCCCGCGCCACCGGCGATGGTCTCGGCGATCACCGTTGCGGCTGCGGTGCCGTTCGTCATGCCCCAGGCGCCGAAGCCGGTCGCCAGGTAGATCCGGTCCGTGCGTGGCATGCGGCCGGCGAAGGGCAGATGGTCGACCGATCGGTAGTCCTGGGCCGACCACCGCGCCAACGGCGTCACGGCGCCGAAGGTCGCCTGGGCCCACGCATCGAGCTCCGCGACGACACGGTCGGTGTGCTGTCCGACACCGGTGCGGTGGCCGGGCCCACCGAGAACGAGCGCCGGCCCCTCGGCATGCACCAGCGGCCGGATGGATCGTCGCGGTGCGTCGATCGAGAGGTAGCAGCCCTCGATCGGCGGACCGTCGTGGCGCACCGCCATGGCGTAGCTGCGATGGACCTCGGTCCGCGCGAAGAAGCCACCGCGATCGGCCATCGGCAGCAACGTGGCGATGACGCAGGCGTCGGCGTGCACGGTCCCGGTGCGGAGCTCGACCTCGACGCCGCCGCCCGCCTCGTCGACATCGAGGACCGCTGCACCGGCGACGACCGGGCAGCCCTGCTCCTCCAGCCACCGGGCAAGGCCGGACACATAGCGCTGCGGGTCGAGGTGCGCCTGGTCGGGGATCCGCACGGCGGCGGCGGTCGGGAAGGGCAGCTCGGTGACGTCCTCGAGGAGCTCGACGTCCAGGCCGACCTGCCGGCAGGCGTCGAACTCGGCCACGATCCGATCGACGGCGTCCGGCTCGATCGTGTAGGTCGCCGCCGGAGCGGTGCGCAGGTCGCAGTCGGTCCCGGTCGCCTCGGCGAGCGCACCGATGCGAGCGATGGCATCGGTGTTGGCGGCGGCGTACCCGGCGGCGCGCTCGACGCCGTGCGCCGCGATCAGGTCCTGGTAGATCGCGCCCTGCAGCACCGACGCCTTGGCGGTCGAACGCCCCGTCGTGCCCGCGCCCACCGACCGACGCTCCAGCACGGCGACCCGGGCGCCGGCGCGCACCAGCAGGCAAGCCGTGGTCAGCCCGGTGATGCCGGCACCGACGACGACCACGTCCCAGTGCCGGTCGTGCACGAGGTCACCACGTCCGCCGACCCCGTTGCCGTTGCGCTCGGGCGCGGTCGAGCGCCGCCACCACGACGTCATGCCGTACCGCCGCTCCGGCGCCGTCATGATGACGGGGGGTCGTCGGTGACGCCATCGTCAGCATCGGCGGTCATGGCTCGAACACGGCTTTCACCATGCCGTCGCTCTTGTGCTGGAACGCGTCGTAGGCGGCGGGCGCCTGATCGAGGGACACGCGGTGCGTGACGAGGTCGGCGACGCCCAGCGGATCGGCCGCGTCGACCACGAGCGGCATCAGTGGATCGAACCACCGGTGGGCGTTGAGCTGCCCCATACGGAGCGTCAGGTGCTTGTCGAACAGCTGGAGCATCGGCAGCGGGTCGCGCATCCCGCCGTAGACCCCGACGATCGAGAGGGTGCCGCCGCGACGCACGGCGTCGATGGCGAGCAGCAGCGCCGACAGGCGGTCGACGCCGACGGTGGCCATCACCTTCTCGGCCACCGGGTCGGGCAGGGCGCCGACCACGGCCTGGGCGGCCTTGGCCGCCGGGGAGCCGTGTGCCTCCATGCCCACGGCCTCGATGACGGCGTCGGGACCCCGCCCGCCCGTGCGCTCGCGCAGCGTGTCCCCCGGATGCTCGTCGTGGCGCAGGTCGACGACCTCGATGCCGTGGCGCTCGGCCATCGCCAACCGCTCCGGGATGCGGTCGACGCCGAAGACGTGCGCCGCACCGCGGTGCCGGGCGATGCGGGCCGCCATCTGGCCGATCGGGCCCAGACCGATCACCGCCACGCTGCCGCCCGGCGGCACGTGCGCATACTCGACCGCCTGCCACGCCGTCGGGAGCACGTCGGCGAGGAGGACGGCCTGGTCGTCGGGCACCTCTTCGGGGAGCGGCACGGGGCCGTAGTGCGCCTGCGGCACCCGCAGGTACTCCGCCTGCGCCCCGGGCACCTGTCCGTAGAGCTTCGTGTAGCCGAACAGCGCCGCACCGGTGCCGTGCTCGTGGTTCTGCGTGGTCTCGCACTGCGACTGCAGACCGTGGGCGCACATCAGGCAGGCCCCGCAGGCGATCGTCGCCGGCACGACGACGCGGTCGCCGGGCGCCAGGTGGTGCACGCCCGAGCCGACGGCCTCGACGACCCCGACCGGCTCGTGACCGAGGATGTCGCCCTCGTCCATGAAGGGGCCGAACAGCTCGTACAGGTGCAGGTCCGAGCCGCACAGCCCGGACGCGGTGACGCGCACGACGGCGTCGGTCGCCGTCTCGATCGTCGGGTCGGGCACCCGGTCGATGCGCACGTCGCGCTTGCCGTGCCAGGTGAGCGCCTTCACGACCCGCTCCTGGCCTCGGCGCCGGCACACCGCCCGGGCACCAGGTGCTCGCCTTCCGGCTGGACGAGGCCGACCGAACGGGCAGTCCCGTCAGTGTCGTGGTTCACGATGGTCGTCATGGGCGATCTCCTTGGCGTGGTCAGGTCGTCGGGTCGCTCGGCTCGGGTCGGGCGACCATCTCGGTGTCCTCGGGCCCGTAGAGCTCGTGACCCGTGTGCTCGTCCCGACGGTCGATGGCGGCGAGCCGATCGCTCCCGGCACGCCACACCGGCTGGTCGTCGGACCGGCCCGTGGGCTCGGTGTCGATCACCGGCTGGCGCCGGGACCGCGGTAGCGCTCCTCGACGGGATCGCGCTGGAGGACGTCGACGTTGCGCTGGCGCTCGGCACGGGCCTGGCGCTCCAGTTCGTCGATGTCGAGCGTGTCCTGCATGCCGCTGCCGGCCCGCCGGCCTTCGGGCGCCGCCAGCGCCATGCGATCACGCAGGGCGAGCGCCGCCACGGCGAAGCCCGCCAGACCCAGGCCGAGGTGCAGCCAGTTGTCGGCGGTGTTGAGCGACAGCACGTCCCAGGACTCGTTCAGCGCGAACAGCCCGTAGATCAGGGCAGCGGTGTACCCGATGCCCGAGATCAGCCCGAAGGCGAGGCTGGTGTCGACGCGGCGCCACAGGACCACGCCCAACAGCCCGAGGACGAGGTGCACCGTGTTGTGCATGCCGTTGATCTCGAAGCCGAGCAGCGTGTCGCCGGTGTGGTCGGCGAAGTTGTCGAAGCCGGTGATGATGAAGCCGACGATGCCGACGGCCAGGAACAGCAGACCGAGCGCGAGCGTGGCGATCTGGCTGGGTTGCAGCGGCGCAGGGGCGCTGCGGGTTCGAGCGGTTGGTGCGGCCATCGGGGCTCCTCCTGTCCGGCGATCAGCACCACACGCCCTTCCCCGATCGGGCCGGACCAAGACCACGTCGCCGGGCGCGACCCGGCGCACGGGAGTCGGCGGAGAGCCCGACCACCGATCCCCGACGGGGATCAGCCGTCGACGATGTCGAAGCGGTCGATCAGGCCGCTGACGACGAGCACGTCGCGCGCCGCCGGTCCCAATCGCACGGCGAGTGACGCCCCGGCGGCGCCGGCGCGCGCCAGGCCCGCCACCAGCACGCTGACCCCCACGGAGTCGACGAACGAGCAGGCGGCGAGGTCCACGGTCACCGTCCCGCCCGGCTGCAGCAGCGCGACGAGCGCGTCGCGCAACGCCGGCGCCGACTCGAGGTCGAGCGACCCGTCGACCCGGACGGTCGAGCCCACGACCACCACCTCGCCGATGGAGCCGAGCGCCACCTCGCCGACGGCGAGCGACGGGAGGTCGCGCTCCGACGCCGGCTCGCCCGCCGGTACGGCCGGGGTCGCCGAGCCCGGCCAGGGTCGGGGCGGTGCGCCATCGAGCTGGGCCGCGAACTCGTGCAGGGTCCACGCTCGGTACGCCGCCACCTCGGGCGAGGTGACCAGGGTCAGCAGGTAGCCCGTGGACCGGCAATAGTCGTCGACCTCGTCCAGCATGGCGGCGAGGCGGCGGGCGGCGTCGGCGGCGCTGCGGGGCGCGCGCACGATCAGGTCGACGGTGTCGGCGGCGCGGGCGATGGCGTCGTCGAGGATGGCCACGGGACGCTCGACCACTCTGCCGTACTCGGCGACGAGCTCGTCCACCAGGGTGTGCAACCGGTTCGGGACGCTGGTGTCGTCGGCGTCGCGCAGCCGGATCAGCTCGAGCTCGCGGCGCAGCGCGTCCTGATGCCGGCGCGCCGCCGCGTGCAGCGCCACCGGAAGCCCGAGCAGCCGCACCTCCTCCAGGTCGTCGGTGGTCACGCTGCGTCCTCGGAGCGCACGGCCAGCTCGAACCAGACGGTCTTCCCCTCGGGCGCCGTCTCGACGTCCCACCGATCGACGATGGCGTCGACGATCCGCAACCCGCGCCCCGTGATGCGGTCGGGATCGTCGAGCAACCGGCGCGGCGGGCGCGGGTCCTGGTCGGCCACCTCGACACGCACCGAGTCGCGGTGCTGCTCGACCCGGACCGTGCAGCGCGTGCGGGCGTGCAGCACGGCGTTGGAGACCAGCTCGGACACCGCCAGCTCGAGCGTGCCGACGTCGACGTCGGTGTCGGTGTCGGCCAGCAGGTCCCGGGCGAAGCGACGGGCGGCGCGGATGGAGGTGTGCTCGGCGGGGAACGAGCGCTGCCAGGTGCGCAGCAGGGGGCGCTCGTCGACGGTCGCCGGGCCTCGGCGGCACCGCAGCCCCAGCAGCGCCACGTCGTCGCGCGGGACCGCCGCCGAGGTCCGGCGGGCCAGATCGTCGAGGACGGTGTCGACCAGCACGTCGACCTCGGCCTGCGGGGACGAGGCGTCGACCAGCTCGACGAGGTGCTCGGCGGGCACCCCGTGCGGCGGGGGCAGGTCACTGACCCCGTCGGTGTAGACCACCGCCGCGTCACCGGCCGCCAGCTGCACCGTCTCGGTGATGATGTCGATGTGCTCGAACACGCCGAGCAACGTGCCGTGCCCGCCGAGCTGCGTGACGCCCGAGGCGCGGCGGAGGATCGGCAGCGGGTGCCCGGCCGACACCACCCGCAGCACGGGCGGCGCGTCGTCGGCCAGCTCGATCGTGGCGAAGCACATGGTGCAGAACAGGTCGCGGCCCGAGTGGAGCACGGCGTGGTTGGCCCACTCGACGATCGACGCCAGGTCGTGGCCGTGCCGGGCAGCGGCACGCACCGTGTGGCGCACGATCGCCGCCGTCGCCGCCGCATCCGCACCCGTCCCGCACACGTCGCCGATCAGCACGGCCCAGCAACCGTCCTCGAGCAGGAACACGTCGTAGAAGTCGCCCCCGACTTCGGCCGCGTCCCCGGCCGGCAGGTAGCGGGCCGCCAGGTCGAACCCGGCGACGTCGGGCAGGCGCGGCGGAAGGAAGGCTCGCTGGAGCGTCGTCGCGATCTGGCGGTGCTGCCCGGCCTGCCAGCGGAGCATCAGGGCATCGCCGATCCGCGAGCCGACGTCCTCGGCCAACGCCACCTCGTCCTCGTTCGGGAGGACCTCGTCGCCCGTGCGGACGTACTGCAACGCCCCCACCGTGCGGTTTTGGCTGCTCAACGGCACCGTGACGATGCTGCGCACCGTGTCGCCGGCGGCGTCGGCACCCCAGGAGTCCGGGGCGTCAGCCAAGGTGCGGGCGACACGGGCGCCGTCGGGGCGCGGCGCGAACTCGGTCGTGCCCGTCGCCAGCACGTGGGCCACGCCGTGCTGGCCGGTCGGGTCGTAGGGAAAGGCGTCGACCAGGTGGCGCATCCACTCGGCGCGCGCCGGGTCTCGGTGGGCACCGGCGGCCTGCAGCGGCGCGCCGGGCTCGGGGCGGAAGTGCACCGTGCACCAGTCACCGAGCATCGGCACGGTCGCCTGCGCCACCGACGCCATCAGCTCTTCGTGCGACGCCGAGCGCATCACCACCTGCGCCACCGACGTCAGGAACTCGAAGTGCTGGCGGGCACGCCGCTCCCGCTCGGCGGCAGCGGCGGCGGCGCGCGCCGCGTCCGCTGCGTCCTCGGCCCGGTGCGCCAGGGCATCGGTCAACATCGTGCGAGCCAGCGCCAGCGCCACCTGACCGGCCGCCGTCTCGACGAACACGAGGTCGTCGTCGTCGAGCTCGCCGGTGTACCCGAGGGCCAGCACGCCGATGGCGGTCGACTCGGTGCACAGCGGGACGGCGACGAACCCCGGGGAGCTGCGCGGCACCCCGTCGAGAGCGGGGAAGGCCGCCACGGCGTCGCCGTCGGGCGGCACGACGATCGTGCGCCGCTCCCGGCAGGCGATCGCCCCCGGCAACGGCGCCGCCAGATCGATGACGGCGAAGCGCGCCGCGGCGTCGGGCGCCAGCCCGACGTGCGCCACGAGCTCGAGCCCCTCCGCCGTGGCGTCGAGGAGCCACACGGCGCGGCTCGCCGTCGGGACGGGCGTCTCGAGCACGTCGAACACGGCGGCGACGATGCCGTCGACCGACGCCGCCTCGGCGAGCCGGCGGCTGAGCCGTTGCAGGCCGGCCAGCCGGTCGCGCGACACGCGGGTCCTGGTCAACGACGTGCCGACGGCCAGCTCCGCTGCCTTGCGTTCGGTGATGTCGAAGGCGCAGCCGACCGCGCCCGTCGGCTCGCCCGCGGCGTCGGTCAGCGCCTGGCCGCGGCACTCGAGCCAGCGCTCGGTGCCGTCCGGCCACACCACCCGATGTTCGACGGCGCACGCCGAGCGATCGGCGACGGCACGGTCGATCACCGCTGCCACCGCGGCGCGCTCGTCGGGGTGCACGACGGACAACCAGCCGTCGAACGTCCCGTCGAACGTGCCCGGCGCCCGACCGCAGAGCGCCTCCATAGCAGCGTCCCATTGCACGATGCCGGACGTCGTGTCCCACAGCCACACGCCGGTCCCGCTGGCGGCGAGCGCGGCCGAGGCCAGCTCACCGCGACCCGCGAGCTCGGCTGGCGTCACCCCATCTGCGCCGGCTGCCACGGCTCACAGTCTGGCCCGTCGCACGCCCATCTGCTCAGCCCATCTGCACCAACCGGTCGGACCGACGTGCAAGGAGGTGGGCGGCGCACGTCGTGCGACTGTGACCCGGCGGACAGGGGTACGAGAAAGCTGCGTCCCCCGTCTCCGAGCTCGAGGAGCTCGAGGAGGATGACCCGTGGCCCAGTCGCCGGGGCCGACGTGGCCATCCGGCGCACGCCCCGCGGCGTTCAGGTCGGGCCGGTGCCCGGCATCGCCGACGGTGCCTCCGGGTCGGGCCACTCCCCGCCGCCGGCCTGGTTGCCGGGTCCGACGTTCTGTTGCTGCGGGATCACCCAACCCTCCTCGGTCTCGACGGGCTCGCCCGTGTACTGACGGATGTCCTCGCCCTCGTCGTCGAGCAGGTCGCGCTGCTCGGCCAGGGTGCCCGGCTCGCCGGGCTCGAAGAACTGACTGTCGGCGCCGAGCGGCGTCTCCGGCGTGGCGCCCGCGGGTGCCGAGTGCTGCCACGGCACCTCGGTGGGATCGACCTGGGGGCCGGACGGCGCCTGCGCATCCGCGTCGCTCTCGTGCGGTTCGGCCATGGCGCTGTCCTAGGCCGCCGCCGCCGGCGGTGCGATGTCGGCGAGCGCGTCGCGCAGCTCGCTGCGCCACAGGTCGAACAGCGCGTCTTGATCCGACCCGATCTGATGGAGGTAGACGTGGTCGTAGCCGGCGGCGACGTACCGCTCGACCGCCGCCACGATGTCGTCGGCGTCGGGACCGTGCGGGATCGAGGCGACCGCCGCCTCCTCGTCGACGAGCTCGGCCGCCTGCTCGAAGTGCGTCCAGGTCGGCAGGTCCTGCGCCAGCTGACCGGGGATGGCGGCGTTGGGCCACACGTCGCGCACCGTGCGGCGCGCTGTCGCCCGATCCGGGGCGACGCACACGTGGAGCTGGGCATAGGTCGGGCCGTTGCCGCCGGCCATGCGCCACCGGTGCAACACGTCGGCGTCCGGCGCGTGCCCCCAGTAGCCGTCGCCGATCTCGCCCGCGAGCTCCACCGCCGCCTCGCCGAACCCCGACACGACGATCGGCGGCGGCGGGTCCGGCGGGTCGAAGAGGCGGGCGTTCGCCACCTCGTAGAAGTCGCCACGGTGGTCGACGGTCTCCCCGGTCCACAGGCGCCGGATCACCGTGACGGCCTCGGTGAGCATGGCGAGGCGCGTCTCGATCGGCGGCCAGCGGTGCCCGAGGACGTGCTCGTTGAGGGCCTCGCCGGTGCCGACGCCGAAGGTGAAGCGCCCGTCGCTCAGCAGCGCCGTCGTGGCCGCGGCCTGCGCCACGATCACCGGGTGGATGCGCACGATCGGGCAGGTGACCCCGACGGCGAGCCCGATCTCGTCCGTGGCGCCGGCGACGGCGCCGAGGACCGACCACACGAACGGGCTGTGGCCCTGGCTGGTCGTCCACGGGTGGAAGTGGTCGGAGATCGAGACGAACTCGAAGCCCGCCTCCTCGGCGCGCGCCGCGGCGCCGACCAGTGAGCGCGGCGAGTGCTCCTCGCTCGAGAGGGTGTAGCCGTACGAGACCATCCGTCCTCCTCAGTGGTTGCGCAGCGCGTCGATGAGCTCGGACTTGTTCATCGACGACCGCCCCGAGATGTCCAGCTCCGCCGCCCGGTGGCGCAGCTCGGTCACCGTGCGGTCCTCGTAGTTCTCCGCCTCGCCGCCCCGGCGGCCGACGGTGTCGCGTCCCTCGGCGGCGGAGGCGTTGGCGATCCGCGCCGCCTTCGACTTCGACATGCCGTCGTCCCGCAGGGCGTCGTACTGCTCGGGGTCCTTGATCGACGGTCCGTGTTCGCTGCCCGGCATGGCGTTCCTCCTCGTCCAGGCCGACGCGTCGCTCGCGCCGACGAGAACCGCGCTACCCCGCACGCGGCCCGCGCAGACGACGCACCGCCGACGGTCTGCGCCACGGGGTCGGCGGGAAGGGCCCACGCCATCCCCCGCACCTCCGACGAACCGAGGACTCCCATGACGACCATCCAGGACCTCATGACGACCGATCTCTGCGCCCTCAGCCCGCAGGCGACCCTGGCCGAGGCCGCCGGCACGATGCGCGATCGCGACGTCGGCGACGTGCTGGTGATCGACGACGCCGGCGAGCTGCGCGGCATTGTGACCGACCGCGACATCACGGTGCGCGCCACCGCCGACGGGCGCGACCCGACCGCCACCCAGCTCGGTGACGTGTGCACCGACGCCCTGGTCACCGTCGCCGTCGACGACGCGGTCGACGACGCCGTGCGGTCGATGCGCGAGCACGCCGTGCGGCGCCTGCCCGTGGTCGACGGCGACGGCACCCCCATCGGCATGATCAGCATCGGCGACCTCGCCCGCAGCGAGGACCCGAGCTCGGCGCTGGCA
>JAGQTE010000558.1 GCA_020439175.1 Acidimicrobiales bacterium
CCGTCGATGATGGTCGGCACCGTGGCGTGCTCGAGGATCGACGCGATCAACGACGGCCCACCCCGCGGGATCAGGCAGTCCACCACACCCCGCAGCCGCATGAACTCGACGGCCGCCTCGCGCGACACGTCGTCGACCAGCACGACGGCGTCGGCGGGCAGCCCCGCCTTGGCCACGCCGGCGCGCAGCACGTCGGCGATCGCCAGGTTCGACGTGATCGCCCCGGACGAGCCGCGCAGGAACGCCCCGTTGCCCGACTTCAGGCACAAGCCCGCGGCGTCGCTCGTGACGTTCGGTCGGTTCTCGTAGATGATGGCCACGACGCCGAGCGGCACGCGCACCCGCTCGATGCGCAGGCCGTTCGGGCGGACCCACCCGTCGAGCACCTCCCCCACCGGGTCGGCCAGGCCGGCGACCTGGCGCAGCCCGCCGGCCATGGCCTCGACGCGCCGTTCGTCGAGCCGGAGCCGGTCCTGCACCGTCGCCGAGACGCCCTCGCGCTCGGCTCGCGCCAGATCGGCGGCGTTGGCGTCCAGCACCTCGTCGGTCCGCTGCACGAGCAGGTCTGCGGCGGCGAGCAAGGCATCGTCCTTCTGGGCGGTCGAGGCCCGCGCCACGGCGCGGCTCGCCTCCTTCACCCGGCGGCCGAGCTCGGCGATGGGGGTCACAGCATGCGAAGCGTCCACCACGCAAGGCTAACGTCGCCCGCTGTGAGGTTCGACTGGTGGCGGGGCCGCGGCGACATCTACCCGCCGCTCGACGACAGCGGACCGTCGAGGCACGACCCGAGTCTGGCGCTCGCCGTCGACGAGTTCCGGCGGGCCTTGGCCCCGGTGCTCGCGCCCATCGCTGCCGGGGTGCCCGCCGGCCGGCCCGAGCACGCCGACGGGGACGTGATCCAGGAGGCGTTCAACCTCAGCTGCGCCTTCATCGACGCCGACGGCCTCGCCACCGACGCCGAGCTGCTGGCGCTGCTCGGGACGTTCTCGCCGCTGCTCGACCACCGCTTCGCCGCCACGACGCCGGCCACCGCCCGCTCCATCGGCCTGACCGAGGGCAAGCGCTGGATCCTCGAGCAACCATCGGCGCTGTTCGAGATCCTGCTCGGGGCGGATCGGCGTGACGGCACCGACCACGCCTCGGTCTACCTCAGCCAGGCCGTGGCGATCGGGCACATGGTGGCGGCGCTCGACGACCTCACGACCCGCACCGAGCTCGACGCCATCGAGCGCTTCCGCGCCACGCACCTCGACCGGATCCGACGTGATGCGCCACCCCCGGCGACCGGTGCCGCAACGCCACCGTCGGACCGATCGGCGCGCCCGTCCGACGGCGCCGGCGCGCCCGATGCCGCCTCGGCCTCCACGGCGGACGACGCCGAGGCCACCTCGACGGGCGTCGCCGTGCCGGAGCTGCCGCCGCCGCGGCCGTTGGAGGAGCTCCTCGCCGAGCTCGACGGCCTGATCGGGCTGGCGGACGCCAAGCGGGAGGTGCACCTCGTCGCCGACCTGCTCCAAGTGCAGCGCCTGCGGCGCGAGCGCGGCCTCGCCACCGTCGAGCGCAGCCACCACCTGGTGTTCACCGGCAACCCCGGCACCGGCAAGACCACGGTCGGGCGCCTCATCGCCGCCATCTACCGGACCCTCGGCGTCGTCGAGCGCGGCCAGCTGGTGGAGACCGACCGCTCCGGGCTCGTCGCCGGCTACGTCGGCCAGACCGCCACCAAGGTCGTCGCCGTGTTCGACGAGGCCGACGGAGGCGTGCTGCTCATCGACGAGGCTTACTCGCTGGTGCGCGGCTCCGACAGCGACTTCGGCCGCGAGGCCATCGACACCATCGTGAAGCTGGTCGAGGACCGGCGCGACCGCATCGTCGTGATCATGGCCGGCTACCCCGACGAGATGGCCGAGCTGGTCGGCGCCAACCCGGGCCTGCGCAGTCGCTTCCCCACCACCATCCACTTCCCCGACTACACCGACGACGAGCTCACCGCCATCTTCTCGTCGCTCGCCGAGCGCGGCCACTACCTGCTGGACGCGACGACGCGCGCCACCGTGCAGGCCTGGTTCGCGGCACAGCCGCGCACGCAGGGCTTCGGCAACGGCCGCCTGGCACGGAACCTGTTCGAGGCGGCCGTCGGCCGCCAGGCGGGCCGCGTCGTCGACATCACCGACCCGACGGACCTCGAGCTCGTCACCTTGCTGCCACGGGACATCCCGGCCACCGACGACCCCAACCTGACGTCGTGAGGCCGCGCCCGCGGCCGCCCTCCGCCACCGCGGCACGACCGGCTCGGGCCGGGGCGCCCGTCAAGAAGGCCCAAGAGCGCCCCGACGGCACCGACGGGCTCCGGTAGCGTTCCCCGGCGATGCGTCGACTCGCCGCCGTCGTGGGTGCCGTGGCGATGGTCGTGCTGGCCGTCGCCGTCCGTGCGCGCCTCGACGGCGAGCAGCGCGGCACCGACGCATCGCCGGCGGTGCTGGTGTGCTCCAGCGAGCTCGCCGACGTGTGCCGTGCGCTCGACGCCGCCCATGACGACGTCACCGTGCGCATCGAGGACGCCGCCGTCACGCAGGCAGCGCTCACCGCCGAGGGCGCCTCGGCGGACGCGCTGGGGATCGACGCCTGGTTGGCGCCGGCGCCGATGGCGGACATGGTGCGGACCGAGCGCGACCTGCAGAGCCTGGAGGCGCTCCTCGGCCCGTCCGGACCGGTGCTGGCCCGCACGCCGACCGTGATGCTCGTCTGGGGCGATCGCCTGGGCACCCTGGAGCAGCACTGCGGGGGCGAGGTCACCTGGGCGTGCGTGGCGGACGCCGCCGACAAGCCGTGGAGCGACATCGGCGGCGAGGCCGGCTGGGGCGATGTGAAGGTCGGGTTCAGCGGCATCGGCACCGCCGACGGCATGCTCAACGTCGCCGCCGCCGCCGGGTCGCTCGTCGGGCGCACCGACTTCGCCAGCAACGACTTCGGCGACCTCGGGTTCCAGGAACGCCTGGGCGACCTCGCCCGCAGCTCCGCCCGCAGCACCCCGACCGGCGCCTCGCCGATCCAGGAGCTGCTGACCAAGGGACCGGCGGCGATCCAGATCGCCGCCGGGCTCGAGGCCGACGCCGTCCCGGCCGTCCGCGCCGGCGCGCGCGGCGACCGCGTCCAGGTCCGCTCCCCCGACCCCGTGGTGACCGCCGACGTCGTCGCAACGCCCATCCTCGGCGCGCCCGGCGCCGAGCGACTCGATGCCATCCTGTCGGGTGACGAGCTGGCCGAGCTGCTGGCGAGCGACGGTTGGCGGGTCGACGGCCAGCCGACGGCGCCGGGCATCCCGACCGACCAACCCCTCCCCGACTCCGCCAACACGCCGAGCGGCGGCGTGCTCCTCGCCCTCCGCCGCACCTGGACCGAGGTTTCTTGATGCACCGTCCCGAGAGCGCACGACCTGCGCCGACCCACCCCCAGCCGAGCCGCACCGGGCAGCGCCCCGCGCCACGGCGTCGCAGCGTCGTCGTCCTGGCAGCGGCGCTGGCGATCGCCCTCGTGGCGTCGTCGTGCAACGGCAACGGCGGCCAGAACGCCGACGACGCGCTCGGCATCACGGCCGACTGCGCCATCGTCGTCCCGATGGCGGTCTCGCCCGAGAAGATCGACCTGCTCACCGATCTCGCCAAGACGTTCAACGGCCGCGACGTGCAGGTCAACGGGGCCAAGGCCTGCGTCAGCCCCAAGTCGAAGTCCTCGGGCGGGTCGATGCAGCTGCTCGCCGACGGGTGGCGTGACGAGAAGGCCGAGGGGCCTCAGCCCGTCGTCTGGTCGCCGGCCGGCAGCGGGTGGGGCGCCGTGCTCGACCAGCGCCTCACCGACGCCGGGCAGGCCCCGATCGCCGGCCAGGGGCAGTCGTTCATGAACACCCCGCTGGTGATCGCCATGCCCAAGCCCATGGCCGAGGCGCTCGGCTGGCCGCAGGCCGACCTCGGCTGGTCGGACATCCTCGCCGCCGTCGACGACCCGCAGGGCTGGGCCACCTACGGCCATCCGGAGTGGGGCCCGTTCCGGCTGGGCAAGACCAATCCGAACTTCTCGACGAGCGGCCTCAACGCCCTGATCGCCCAGAACTACGCCGCCGCCGGCAAGACCCGGGACCTGACGCTCGAGGACCTCGACCGACCCGAGGTCGTCGAGGACAACCGCACCATCGAGTCCGCCGTCGTCCACTACGGCGACACGACGCTGACGTTCCTGAACAACCTGTACCGCGCCGACCAACGCAACACGGCGCTGCAGTACGCCTCGGCGGTCGCCGTCGAGGAGAAGTCGATCATCGACTACAACTCGGGCAACCCCGACGGCGTCCTCGATCCGGGCGAGGAGCCGCGACCGCCGCGCATCCCGCTGGTCGCCATCTACCCGAAGGAGGGCACGCTGTTCTCCGACAACCCGCTGTACATCCTCGATGCGCCGTGGGTCAGCGCAGACGAGCGAGCCGCCGCCGAGCAGTTCATCTCGTTCGTGCTCGAGGCGGACAACCAGCAGCGGGTCCTGCAGTACAACTTCCGTCCGGGCAACGCGCAGGTGGCGATCTCGGACCCGATCACCACCGAGAACTACGTCGATCCCGACCAACCCCAGACCCTGCTCGACGTCCCCGCGCCCGAGGTCATGCTCGGCCTGCTCGACAAGTGGAACGTGCAGCGCAAGAGCGCTCGGGTGCTGCTGGTCCTCGACATCTCGGGGTCGATGGGCGAGCCGGCGACGGCGAACGCCCCCGAGACCAAGCTCGACCTGGCCCAGCAGGCGGCCATCGATTCGCTCGACCAGTTCGCCGACGCCGACGACGTCGGGCTGCGGGTCTTCTCCAACGGCCTCGGCCCGGACCAGACCCGCAACTGGCTCGATGAGGTGCCGATCGAGCCGATCGGCACGAACCGGGAGCAGATGCGCAACGCCATCCGCGGGCTGTTCCCCACCAACGGCACGCCGCTGTACGACACGATCTCGGCATCGTTCCAGGAGCTCGTCGACACCTACGACCCGACCCGCATCAACGCCGTCGTGCTGCTCACCGACGGCCGCAACGAGGACGGCGACAAGTCCGACGACCGGGCCCAGCTCAACGCCCTGCTCACGCAGCTCGAGACGCAGAGCCAGGGCGAGAGCGCCACACCGGTGCGCCTGTTCACCATCGCCTACGGCGAGGATGCGGACCTGACCGTCCTCAAGCAGCTCGCCGACGCCACCAACGGTGCCGCCTACAACGCCAGCGACCCCAAGAGCATCGCCAAGGTCTTCACGGCCGTGATCTCCAACTTCTGACCGTGCGCCACCCACCCTCGGCGGCGTCGCCGGGCCGATCCGGAGCCGCTGGCGGGTTCGTGCCATGCGGCAGACTTGACCCGTGCCTGAGCTGACGCTGCGCGACCGCCTGTACACCCGCCGGGTGGGCACCGCCATGACCTCGCCGCTCGGCATCGTGCTCTTCGGCGCCGGCACGGCGGCGGCGGTGCTCGTGGGCCTCCCCCTCGTCGTCGCCCCGCTGGTCGGGCTCGGCGCCTGGGCGGCACGGGTGGCCGCCGCCATGCCCCGCGGCTTCGACGCCGACGGCATCGACCCGTTCGATCTCGACGACCCCTGGCGCACGTCGGTGTGGCAGGCCAAGCGCTCCCGCCGCAACTACGAGGAGGCCGTGCGCGGCGCCAAGGACGGTCCGCTCCAGGACCGCCTCACCGAGCTCGGCCGGCGCATCACCACCATGATCGAGGAGTGCTGGGAGGCGGCCCAGGGCGGCGACGCCCTGTCCAAGGCCCGGGCCCGGATCGACGTCGCCGACATCACGAACCGCCTCGCCACCGTCCAGGCGCAGCGCGGGGGTGCGCCGGCGCTCGACACCACCATCGCCCAGACCATCGAGTCGCTCGAGTCGCAGCTGGCGGCCGCCAAGCGCATGGACGAGGTCATCGCCGACACGGTCGGGCGACTCCAGCTGCTCAACGCCCGCCTCGACGAGGCCGTGACGCGCGCCGTCGAGCTGTCGGTGCGGGCGCGCTCGGTCGAGGACCTGAGCGACCTCACCACCGACATCGACGACCTCGTCACCGAGATGGAGTCGCTGCGCCAGACGCTCACCGAGTCGGGCTCGGAGACGGCCGCCTACGACGCTGCCGTGCGGGCGGCCCAGCCGCCGCCCCCGGTGGCGCTCGGCCCAACCACCTCCGACCAGCTGCTCGACGCCGCCTCGGCACCACCGCCCGAGCAGGCACCGGCCGAACGCCCGATGAGCTACCCACCGCCGCCCGGGCGCACCGATCCGCTGCCCAACCAGCCGTGGCCCGCGACGGGCGAACCCCCGCAGCCGGGCAGCACGTGAGCGACGCTCCCGAGGCATCGACCGCAGGCGAAGCCGGACTGGCCCGATCGGGCGCCGTCGTCGCGGCCGGCACCGCCGCCAGCCGCATCACCGGGCTCGTCCGCCTCGTCGTCCAGGGCTGGATCCTCGGCGAGCTGGCCGCCTTCGACTTCGCCAACACGGTCCCCAACCTGCTGTTCGACCTGCTCGCCGGCGGGGTGCTCACCGCCACGCTCGTGCCGGTCTTCGTCGAGAACGACCGGCGCGGCGACGCCGAGGCGTCCAACGCCGTGTGGACCATCACCTCGGCGCTCCTGCTGGGCGTGACCGTGCTCGGCGTGGCGTTGGCGCCGGTCATCGCCCTGATCGGCCCGACCAGCGATGCCGAAGCCCTGTACCGGACGTTCCTGATCCTGTTCATCCCGCAGGTGTTCTTCTACGGCCTCACGACGTTGGCGAGCAGCGCGCTCAACGCCCGGCGCCGGTTCGCCGCCGCCGCCTTCGCGCCGGTCGTCAACAACGTCGTCGCCATCGCCGTCCTGGTCATCGTGGGGCGCGCCATCGCCCCCGACACCTCCAGCGACGCCCTGACCGACCAGTTGCTCGACGACCCGGCGCTGCTGTGGTTCCTCGGGCTGGGCACGACCGCCGGGATCGCCCTGCAGGCCGCCGTGCTGTGGCCCGCCATGCGCCGCGTCGGGATCGCGGTGCGGGTGCGCTTCGAGCCGGGCAACCCGGCCGTGCGCCAGGTGCTGCGCCTGTCGGGCTGGGTGTTCGCCTACGTGGTCACCAACCAGGTGGCGATCATGGTCTTCCTCGGCCTGGCCACCGCCGTCGAGGACGAGATCGGCGCCCCCGCCTACACGCGGTCGTGGCAGTTCTTCCAACTGCCTTACGGGTTGCTGGCGGCATCGATCATCACCGCCGCGGTCCCCGAGCTCGCCCGCCTGGCCCAGAGCGACGAGCACGCCGCCTTCCGCAACCGGGTGCTGGGCGCACTCCGCCTGACCGTGCTGGTCACCGTGCCGGCGGCCGTGGCCTTCGGCGTGCTGGGACGACCGCTCGTCAGCGCCTTCTTCGAGCACGGCAACTTCGGCCCTGCCGCCACCGACCTGACGGCGCAGATGCTCGGCGCGTTCAGCGTCGGCATCGTGTTCTTCAGCGTGTACCTGATCGGCATCCGCAGCTTCTACGCCGCCCGCGACACCCGGCGGCCGTTCTGGATCAACCTGGTGGAGTCGGTGCTGCAGGTGGCGTTCGGCCTGGCGCTGCTCCCCGTGCTCGGCGTGCCCGGCTTGGCGCTCGGCTTCTCGCTCGCCTACGTGCTCGGCTCGGCGCTGGTGTTCTGGGTCCTCGACCGCCAGACCGGCGGGCTCCCGTGGCTCGACACCGTGCGACCCGTGCTCAAGATGGCCGCCGCCGGCGCGCTGATGGCGGCGGTCATGCTCGCCGTGTCCGCCGGCGTCGGCGGCGACGCCGGCAGCGAGGCGGTCGTGCGTCTGGCCGTGGTGTTGCCCGTGGGGGCGCTCGTCTACCTCGGCAGCTGCTGGGCGCTGCGCGTCGACGACCTCCGGGCGCTGGTCAGCGCCTTTCGGCGTTCTTGACCGGCGCCGTCGGCGCGGGGGCGATCGCGAGGGCGATGCCATAGGCTGACCGCCATGTGGAAAGCGATCAAGCGGTGGTGGAAGTACCTCGGGGCCAAGACCAACAAGGAGCTCGACTCCCGGGCTGACCCATCGGTCCAGCTCGAACAGGCCATCGCCGAGGCCCAGGACCAGCACCGGCGCCTCAAGGAGCAGGCGGCCAACGTCATCGCCCAGCAGAAGCAGGCGGAGATGCGGCTCAACCGCACCATGGAGGAGTACGAGCACCTCACCGCCAACGCCCGCCAGGCCGTGATCATGGCCGACGAGGCCAACCGCACCGGCGACGCCACCAAGCTCACCGAGTACACGGCCGCCGCGGAGTCCTTCGCCAACCGCATGATCGCCCTCGAGGCGCAGATCGAGGAGGGCAAGACCCTCGTCCTGCAGGCGACCCAGGCGGCCGAGCAGGCCAAGGCCGCCGTCGGGCAGAACGCCGCCGCGCTGCAGAAGAAGCTCGCCGAGCGCCAGAAGCTGGTCGGCCAGCTCGAGCAGGCGAAGATGCAGGAGCAGATGAAC
>JAGQTE010000559.1 GCA_020439175.1 Acidimicrobiales bacterium
GCGTCGTGGTGGTGGGCGGCGACGCCGAGCCGACGGCGACGCTGCGCGCCACCCGGTTCGACGTCCTGCGCGGGGCGTTCGGACGACGCTCCCTCGGTCAGATCGCCGCCTGGGACTGGTCGGGCGATGTCAACGTCGAGGCGATGGTCCTGTCCCGCTTCGCTCCGCCGCGCACGAGCCCGTTGGTGGAGTAGCGGTCGCACGATGCGCGTCCGCCGATCCGGCACGCTCGGCGTCCGGAGCGCCGCGGGCGCGCACCCAACCGCAGGCCGGCGCCCGCTCAGCCGTTGACCCGGTCGAGCGCACGCCCGAGCAGGCCGGCGCGGCCCGGCAGCAGCCGGCTGAAGGCATCGACGAGGTGGGCGTCGGGTCCGACGACCGCCCGCGGTCGGTTCCGTTCGATGCCCCGCACGATCTTGCGGGCGACCGCCGACGGCGGGCGCAGCACGATCGGCGCCAGCCGAGACGCCCCCAGCTTCGCCAGGCGCTCCGCCTCGGCGCCCCGGGCGCCTTGCATGATATTGGTGGCGATGGCGCCCGGGAAGACCGTGGTGACGCCGACGTTCGTGGTCACCAGCTCGGCGCGCAGGCTCTCGGAGAACGACCGCACCGCACCCTTGGTCAGGGCGTAGCTGGCGTTCTGCGGCAGCCCGAGCAGACCGACCATGCTCGACAGGTTGACGATGTGCGCCTCGTCGGCGCGCCGCAGCACCGGCAGGAAGGCGTGGCAGCCGTGCACGACGCCCCAGACGTTGATGCCGACGATCCACCGCAGCTCGTCGAGCGACTCGTCGGCGAAACGCCCGGCCGAGGTCACGCCGGCGTTGTTGACCAGGATGTTGCAGCCGCCGTGCGCCTCCACCACCTCGTCGGCCAACGCCAGCATCCGATCGGCGTCGGAGACGTCGGCGAGATGCGTCGTGGCGGTGGCGCCCGTGGCCTCGAGTCGGGCGTGCGTCTCGGCCAGCCCGTCCTCCGACACGTCGACCAGCGCCAGCGTGCAGCCGCGCTGCGCCAGCAGCTCGCTGGTCGCACGGCCGATGCCACTCCCGGCGCCGGTCACGACGGCGACCCGACCTCGCAGCTGCTGCATGCCCACACTCCCCTGACGACGGCGGTCCGCCATCTTGGCACCGCCGTGCCGGCCTGCTGTCCGGCCTGCCGTCCGGTCTGGCGGTCGCCATCAGAACAGCGTCGCTTCGGCGGGGGCACGGGCGTTGTGGTCACCGCTGCGTGCGCCGGCACCGGTGGCGGCAGCTCCCGGCGATGGCGCGCCGGACGGCGCGGCTTCCGCTGTCGTGCTGGGGGCGCGGGGTTGGCGTGTGTGGTGGAAGGGTTTAGGTGTCGGGGTGGGTTCGCCGTGGTGGCGGGTGGTCGGGGTTGGGGTGTCGGGGGGCAGCATGGGGCGTCTGCCGGTGCCGGGGGCGAGGTGCCAGCCGCGTTCTTTGAGGTAGTGGTGGTGTGAGCAGAGCGGGTCGAGGTTGGCGAAGGCGGTGACGGGGTCGTCGCGCCAGGGGGTGCGGTGATCGACCTCGATGAAAACGGCGTTGTCACAGCCCTGCACGGAGCAGCGGCTGTGCATCCAGGCGAGTGCGCTGCGCTGGTGGGCGTTGGGGGCCCGTCCGTGATGGGCCACCGACACGACGTCGACGCCTTTGGTGACCACGACCCGCACGAGCGCGTCGTCGAGCAGCTCACGTACCATCGCCACCGGCACCGGCCCGACCCCGGCGATCTCACACACCTCGGCACCCTCGGCCGCGCCACGCACCAACGCCGCGTGATCCACCCGCACCAGCACCGTCGGCCGCGCCACCCGCCCACCACCGCTGGCGCCGCGTCTGGAGCGGGCGCGTCGCGCACGCCGATTCCCGCCAGCACCAGCCTCATCAGGCGATGCGGCCTCGCCGGCCTCGTCGGGCGGTGCGGGCGGTGCGGGCGGGGCGGGGGGTTCGGGTGGTGCCATGGCGGCGCGGGCGATGGCCAACAAGGCGTCCGCGGCGTGGTTCTCGAACGAATCGGTCCGCTCCCCCGCCCGCCGGGCCCGTTCGAAGATCTCACGTTGGAAGTGCTCGATCGCCGCCAACACCTCCGCCGCGTCGACACCGGGCGCCTGATACTCGAACCCCGCCGACCCATCAGGATGCGACCGGCGCCGCACAAACCGGTTCCGAC
>JAGQTE010000560.1 GCA_020439175.1 Acidimicrobiales bacterium
AGAGGAGAACCGCCGTGTCGACCGAACCCGTGCCCGCCAGCCGCTCCCGGATGGAGCGCACCACCGACACGGCGCTCGTGCTGTCCGGCCTGCGGTCGATGGTCGGCGCGCTGTCGTGGGCGGCGCCCGGCACCACCTGGCGCACGTTCGGCCTCGGCTCGATGCAGCGCGATCCGCGCGCCGCGCTCGTCACCCGACTGTTCGGCGCTCGCGAGCTGGCGCTCGGCCTGGCGGTGCAGCACCCCGACAAGACGGTCCGCCGCACGGCCCTGCAGGCGGGCGTCGTCATCGACGCCGCCGACATCACCGTGTCGCTGGTGGCGCTCAAGCGCGGCGCCCCGAAGGCGATCACGCTCACGTTCGTCGCCGGTGCCTCGCTGTTCGTGGCGCTCGGCCTCACCGCGCTCGCCCGCGACGCCGAGGACACCACGGACTGACGCACCCTGCCGCGCCGCACACCGAGCCGCGCCCGGTCGACTGCCGGTCAGAGGATGTCGCGACGCTGCAATCCGGCGAGTCCCGCGACGGTCAGGCCGACGGCCACCGCGGCGAGCACCGCCAGCGGCAACGCCGAGAACGTCGCACCCGGCAGCTTCGGCACGTGGGTGAACGGCGACAGGTCCATGAACCAGTGGTTGAGCTCGAGCAGCGGGCCGAGCTCGGCGAGGAGCACGAACGCGGTGAGGGACACCCAGCCGGCGGCGATCGCCCGCGGCGCCGCACCGAACGCCAGCACCGTGATGGCGACGACGACCCAGGCCGCCGGGACGTGCACCAACGCCGCTCCCAGCACCGAGCCGAAGCGGCCGGCGTCGCCCATCGACGCCGCGTACGTCGCGCCGGCACCCAGGCCGAACACCATCACCAACATCGCCGTGCCGCCGAAGGCGATCACCAGGTGGCCGGCGCTCCAGCGCAGGCGACCGACCGCCGTGGCGAGCACCGGCTCGGCCCGCAGCTCGGTCTCCTCTGTGCGCAGGTGCACCACGGTCGAGATGCCGTATGCCGAGGCGACGATGCCGGCGAAGGCGAGCTCGATGGCGAGGAACTGGTCCTCGATGCTCTTCTGGCCGGCGAGCGTCGTGAAGAAGTCGCGGGTCGCCTCGTTGCTCAGGAAGCCGCTGAGGTTGGTGGCGAGGGAGCCGAGCAGCGCCCCGAACGCTGCGAACAGCACCGCCCACCCGAAGAAGGACGCCCGCTGGAGGCGCCACGCCAACGCCATCGGCGACCGCAGGCGGGGCACGGCGCTCGCCGGGCCGGGGCGCACGGCGAACACGCCGGTGCCGAGGTCGCGCCGGTCGGCGACGATGAGGGCGACAGCGCCGACGACGGCGGTGAACACCAGCGTGATGCCCAGCACCCACCACCGGTTGCCGGCGAACGGCCGGAACTGCTGTCCCCAGCCGATCGGCGACAGCCAGCTCAACCACCACGGGCCCGACGGCTCGGCCGCGTCGCCGACAGCCCGCAGCAGGTAGACGATCGCCAGCGCGACGGCGCTCGCCGACGTGGCGGCGCGGCCGCTGCTCGTCAGCTGGGCGCACAGCGCAGCGATGGCGGCGAACGCCAGGCCGACGCCGCCCCACGCCACGCCGAACGCCACGCTGCCGTCGGCCGGGAGCCCGGCGGCGATCAACCCGAGCGCCGTGGCCGCCGCCAGGACCAGGTTGGTCAGCAGCACCGCCACGCCGACCCCCAGCAACGGCGCCAGCCGACCGATGGCGGTGGCGCCGAGCAGCTCGGCCCGACCCGACTCCTCCTCAGCGCGGGTGTGGCGCACGACGAGGACGACCGACAGCATCGCCACGAACACGGCGCCGAAGCCGCCGAGCTTGATCATCGACACGGCGCCGAGGCTGGTCGGGTCGTACACGCGGCCGTAGAGCGCCACCAGGGCACCGATGTCGTTGACCGCCGCAGCCGCAGCCACCAACGACGACTCGTCGGGGTACAGCCCGGCGGTGGCACCGGCCGACAGCGCCGCCATGCCGGCGAGCACCACGATCCACCCGCCGATCAGCACCCGGCTGCGACGCAGCACGAGCCGCGCCATCCCCCAGGTGCCGACCGCCCCGCTCACGCCGGCGGCCCGCCCGACTCGCTGTCCGCACGCGCGGCAGCCGCCGGCGCGCCGGGACCCGTGCCGTCGTAGAAGCGCAGGAACAGCTCCTCGAGGGTGGGCTGGCGACTCAGGAGGTTCCGCACCCCGACGGCGCCGAAGCGCCGCAACAGCTCGTCGAGCGAGGACGCGTCGACCTGGCACGAGACGGCGGCGCCGTCGACGACCAGGTCGTGCACGCCGTCGAGCCCGTCGAGCGCGCCAGGCGGCAGCGGCGCCGCCAGCTCCGCCTCGACGCGCAGGTGGGTCAGGTAGCGCAGCGCCCTCAGGTCGCCCGTCTCGACGGTGCGTCCCTCACGGATGATCGTCACCTTCTCGCAGGCCGCCTCGACCTCGGCGAGGATGTGGCTCGACAGCAGGACCGTGCGCCCACGCGCCGCCTCCTCGGCGATGCAGGCCCGAAACGACGCCTCCATCAGCGGGTCGAGCCCCGAGGTCGGCTCGTCGAGCAGCAGCAGCTCGACGTCCGAGGCGAGCGCCGCCACGAGCGCCACCTTCTGGCGG
>JAGQTE010000561.1 GCA_020439175.1 Acidimicrobiales bacterium
CGACGCCGGCTGACCCTGGCGCTCGACGCCGGCACAGCCCCCGCCGCGGTCGGCCATCTCGTTCTGGTAGCGGTTGGCGCGGTCCGCCGTCGGTGGGTGCGATCAGCGAACCGCCGGGTCGGCGTCAGCGGCGGCGAGCGCGGCGACGGCGGCGGAGCCGCAGCGCCACGAGCGCTGCCACCGCCGCGGCCACGATGACCGCCAGCACCACCTGGAGGCCGCCGCCCGACGACGCCACGGGCGCCGGTACGACCGAAGGCGTGCTATCCCCGACGTCCTCGCCGTCGACGGGCTCCGGCTCAGGCGTCGGCTCGGGCTCAGGTGCCGGCTCCGGCTCTGGCTCGGGCGTCGGCTCCGGCTCGGGCACCGGCTGCGCCGCCTCGACCGGCACGTCGGTCGAGGGGAGGTCCGTGTCCGCCGTCGCCTCCGCCTTCTCGGCTGTCTTCTTGGCTGCCTTCTCGGCTGTCTTCTTGGCTGCCTTCTTGGCCGCCTTCTTCGCCGGCGCCTTCTTCGCCGCCTTCTTGGCAGCCTTCTTGGCCGGTGCCTTCTTCGCCGCCTTCTTGGCCGGCGCCTTCTTGGCGGCCTTCTTGGCCGGTGCCTCAGCCGGCGCCGGCTCGGGCGGCGCGTCGTCGCCGAGGAGGCCGTCGACCGCCGCCGGGTCGGCTCCGCCGAGGACCGGCCGCTCGTTGCCTCGCTGGGGGTCGTAGGTCGCCATCAGCGCACCGGTTCCTCTCGCGTCGGTTCGGTCGTCAGGACATCGTCGGGCTCGGCAGCCGCGTCGGGCTCGGCTGCCAGGTCGGGCTCGGCTGCCACGTCGGACGTGGCGCCGGCATCGCCGTCGCTCACCAGGTCGGGGTACAGCGCCGCGAGCACGGCGTCGAACTCCGCCGCCGCCTCGGCCGCGCCCGATCGGGCGCCGAGGCCGTGGATGGGCAGCGACTGAGCGCCGGCCTCGGGGATGGCGGCGCGTTGGTGCACGGGTTCGAGCACCAGGTCCGGGTAGTGCTCGACCAACGTGTCGTACCAGTACCGGGCGTCGCGCGTGCGGCCCAGACGGTTGACGACGATGCCGGCGACCGGGAGCCCGGTTGGCCGGCGGGCGCCGACGCGCTGCACGGTGCGCAGGATCTGCGCCACGCCGTCGGACGCCCACGCGCTCGGCTCGGACACCACCAGCGCCCGGTCCGCTGCGAACAGCCCGTTGACGGTCAGCAGGCCGAGCGACGGCGGGCAGTCGATGATGACCACGTCGTGCTCCACGCCCGACATCGCCACCGCCAACCGGTCCTGCGCACCGACCGGATCGTTGGCCAGCTGCGGCTCACGCTGTGCCAGCTGCGGCGACGACGGCGCCACGTCGGGCACGCTGCCGCCCTCGGGCTCCCACGCCGACGCCGTCAGCACCGCCGTGATCGCCCCCGGTTCGTCGGCGGCCAGCGCGTGGTCCACGGTCTGCTCGGCGCCCCACACGCCCAGCCCCGTCGTGGCGTTGGCCTGCGGGTCGAGGTCGACGACGAGCACCCGCAGCCCGGCGTGCGCCGCAGCCGACGCGATGCCGAGCGCGACCGTGGTCTTGCCGACGCCGCCCTTCTGGTTGACGACGGCGATGGTGCGGCCGGCGGGAGGTGCCATGGCGAGCAACGCTAGTGCAGCCTCGGCGGTGCCCGACCCGGCGGCGGCGGGCACGGTCGCGCCGGCTCAGTCGCCGGGGGCGTTGCCCGTGACGGTCTCGACCGGGGTGTCGTCGCCCTGTGCCGGCGGGAGGTCGGGCTCCTTGTCCTTGCGCTCCTTGACGCCGCCACCGCACTGCAGCACGTCGAGGCAGGCGCTGGTCGCCAGCGGGGCGTAGTACATCTCGCCCGTCGACGGCATCAGCGTCGGCCGGTAGTCGAGCGAAGCCAGACCGATGACCTTGCCCTCCGACGTGATGAGCGGCGCGCCGCGGAAGTCGAGGTCGAGCTTGGCCGTGTGGCGCAACCCGACCGCGCTCACGTCGATGACCATCCCGGGGCTGACGGCTGCACCGGGCCCGCCCTGGGAGCTGACAGCGAACACGCTGGTGCCCAACGCCGTCGCCTGCTGATCGTCCGGCGCCCACTCGAGCACGGGGATGTTGCCGCGGTTGACCTTCAGCAGCGCCAAGTCGTTGGCGGGGTCCACCGCCCACAGCTCCGCCACGACCTCCTCGGACTGCTTGCGGATCGAGATGCCCGGGCCCGGGGACACGGCGGCCGCCTGCACCAGGCTGTAGGAGGTGAGCATCACGGTCTCGTCGTCGTTGGAGATGACGGCGAAGGCGGTGCCGAGCGTCGGCTGCCCGGCGCCGTCCTTGGTGGTGACGGTCCACACCGACGGGGCGAAGCGGTCGGCGAGCTTGACCATGTTGGCCTGGTTCAGCACGTTGGCGACCGGCTTCACGGACTCCTGGATCTGCCGCAGCGCCTCGTTGCGCTGGGCATCGATCGAGCTCAGCGCGTTCTGCGCCCGCTGCTCGAAGTCCCGGGTCTCGTCGCGCAGCTCGTTGACCTGCGTGTTGAAGTGCGCCCACCAGAAGGCGCCGCTGACGCCGAAGGCCACGCCGAAGAGGGAGAACAGCATCACCCACAGCAGGATCGAACGGGTGAAGATCGGGAACCGCACCGATCGACGTGCTGCGTACCGGCGGGCCCGCTCGGTGGTGGCCCACTCCTTGCGGAGGGCGCTGCGGGTCTTGAGCCTCCCCGGCGCCGGCGCCGCATCGGCACCGTCGAGGTCCTCGGGGCCGACCGGGTCCGTCGCCGCGGTGGCGTCGTCGACGTCGTCGGGATCGGGCACCTCGTCGACCGCCTCGGTCCCGGCGCCGCCGTACTCGGCGTCGGCGAAGTCGCTCGCCGCCGCCGCCAGCGCGTCGGCGGCGTCGAACTCGTCGACGTCGTCGCCGTCGGCTGAGGTGTCGTCGTGGATCTGGGTCATGGCAGCAGCACCGTCAGGCCCGCCCGGACGCGGGCAGGCAGACCGCTCCACCATAGGGCCGGTTCGGCCGGTCGCCGAGGCGCGCCATCAGTCACCCGGACCTGCCCCGGGCGCCGGGCGCGGCGCCGTCGTCGTCGTCTCCTCCGGCACCTCGGGAGCCGGCTCCCCCTCCCCCTCGGGCGGTTCGGTGGTGGGCGTCGTCAGCTCGGGCACGTCGACGCAGGCGCCGCCACACTCGCTGATGATGCTGTCGAGGTTCAGACGCTCCGCCTTGCGCAGCCCGGACGTCGGCAGCGGCAGCACCCCCGGCGTGACGAACTCCTCGACGGGCAGCCCGTCGTGCGCCGGCCCCATGAAGCGGGCCCAGGTGATCGCCGGGATCGTGCCGCCCTGCACGGTGCCGAACCCGCCGATGCCCCGCATGGGCTTCGGCGTGTCCGAGTAGCCGATCCAGACCGACGTCGCGAGCTGCGGCGTGTACCCGACGAACCAGGCGGCGGTGTAGTTCTCGGCCGTGCCGGTCTTGCCGGCGGCGGGACGGCCGATCTGGGCCCGGGTGCCCGTGCCCCGCTCGATCGGTCCGAGCAGCAGCTGCGTGGTCCAGTCCGCCACCGACGGGGTCAGTACCTGCTCGCCGTGCAGCTGCGTGTTGTCCTCGAGCACGGTGCCGTTCGCCTCGGTGATCCTGCGCACGGGCGTCACCCCCGGCTTGCGGCCGTGGTTGGCGAACACCGAGAACCCTGCGGCCATGTCGAGCGGCGACACCTCGTAGGCGCCGAGCGTGATCGGCAGCGTGTAGTCCTGGTCCATGCGGATGCGGCTCACGCCGACGCGGTTGGCGAGCTCGGCTATGCGGTTGGGTCCGACGTCGCGGGCGAGCTGCACGAAGTACGTGTTGTAGGAACCGGCGGTGGCCGAGCGCATGTCGACGACAGCGCCGGGGCCGCCCTTGACCGTGTAGTCGCCGATGGTGACCGACGCACCGGAGACGTACTTGGTGTCGGGACCGAACCCGTCCTCGAGCGCCTTGGCGGCGGTGAAGGCCTTGAACGCCGAGCCCGGTTGCATGCCGGTGCTGCCGCCGAGCGCCAGGTTGACCTGGCTGGCGTTCCAGTCCCGTCCGCCGACGAGGGCCTTCACGTAGCCGGTCGCCGGCTCGACGGAGACGAGCGACATCTCGAGGGGCGACTCCGTGCCGCTGAGCCCTTGCGCCACGGCGTCGTCGGCCAGCTGCTGCAGGCGGGGGTCGAGCGTCGTCTCGATCGTCAGGCCGGCGCGGTACAGCTTGTCGGGGCCGTACTTCTCCAGCAGGTACCGCCTGACGTAGTCGACGAAGTAGGGGTACTGCGGCGTCGACGTCTCGGGAGGCGGGTAGAAGACCGTGCCCGGACCGGGCGGCGGACCGAGCTCCGAGTACCACAGCCGCTCCGCCAACGCCTGCTGGTACTGCTCCTCGGTGAGCATCGTGCACTGCTTGCGGGGATTGTCGAGGCACGGCCGCTCGGTCTCGTACATCGACTGCAGCACGACGCGCCGACGCAGCTCGGCGGTGCCGGCGTCCTCGCGCGGCCCGTACCGCGACGGGGCGGGGATGACGGCGGCGAGCATGGCCGCCTCCGACGGGGTCAGGTCGGCCACGTCCTTGCGGAAGTAGGTCTGGGCCGCGGCCCCTGCGCCGTAGGCACCGCCGCCGAAGTAGACGGTGTCCAGGTACCGGAACAGCAGCTCCTCCTTCATGGCCAGATCGGCCGCCTCCTCGTCCATCCCCTGGTCGAGGAACTCCTCGTAGACCTGCCGCTCGACCCGGGTGGCGAGCAGCAGCTCGTTGAACTTGCGCTCGAACGTCCGCTCGGTGTTGAGGTAGCGCTGGCGGACGTACTGCTGGGTGATCGTCGACCCGCCCTGCACGACCTCCTGCTCCTGGTAGTTCGCCCAGGCCGCCCGCACCAGGCCCTCCGGGTCGAGGCCCTTGTGGTTCCAGTAGCTGCGGTCCTCGGCGGCGACGACGGCGTCCTTGAGCACCTGGGGCACCTGCTCGCGCGTCATCGGCAGCGACAGGTCGAACTGGCGGAACTCGCCGATGACGTTGCCGTTGGCGTCGAGGACCGTCGACGGGATGGCCTGCACCGGCGGCCGCTCCTCCGGCACGGTGCCGGGGAGGTCGCCGAACAGCAACAGGTAGCCGGCGGTGCCGCCCGCCGCCACGATGACGATCGGGATGCAGATCATCATCACGATGGCGATGCGGCCCGATGCCCGCACGGCGCGGCGCCACGCCGGCCGGCGCCGCATGCCCCGGGTCCCGTTCGCCTGGCGGTCGGGCGACGGCCCCGTCGGGGCGGGCGGCGGAGCGGTGACGCTCACGCGAACCTCGTGAAGGTGCAGGGCGCGGCCGCACCCACCGTGCGGAAGTTGCGCGCCGGTGACGAGAGGCGCAGCGTGGAGCCGCTGGTGCGGCGCAAGGCCCACCGGCCGTCCACCCACTGCTCGTAGGTCGTCTCGCAGCCCGAACCGGATCGGGCCAGGTACGTCCCCGCCGGCACGGGCCCGACGAAGGGCGGGCGGAACGCCGAGCCGACGGCGAAGGTGGCGACCGGTTCGGTGGTCGTCGGCGCGCCGGGCTCGGTGGTGGAGGTCGGCGGCGGCGGGATCTCGCCGGTGCCCGGCTTGCAGGCCGGCAGCTCGTAGGCGAAGCGGTCCTCCCCGGCGAACACGGCGAGCGTGTGGGGCGCGGCCGTCAGGCACATCAGCACGAAGGTGGCGCGACCGTCGATGAGG
>JAGQTE010000562.1 GCA_020439175.1 Acidimicrobiales bacterium
ATCGCCGGACCGCTCAACGTCATCGACACCGCCGTCACCGGCAACGACGCCGCCATCGCCGGCGGCATCTTGTCCCTCGGCGCCCAGGCCACCATCGCCCGCAGCTCCATCACGACCAACACGGCCAGAGTCATGGGCGGCGGCATCGGCATCGGCCTGGCCACCGCCGACATCGACGCCACCACCATCTCCACCAACACGGCACCCACCGGCGCCGGCATCTACGCCACCGGCGACGACCGCCCCGCCACGGTCGACATCACCGACGCCACCATCACCAACAACAGCGGCACCGGGCTCGAGACCGGGACCAACACCACCGCCGAGCTCACCAACACCATCATCGCCGACCAAACCACCGGGCCCGACTGCACCCAAACCGCCGGAGGCCTCACCAGCCAGGGCACCAACCTCGACAGCGACGGCACCTGCGCCCTCACCCACGCCACCGACCTCACCGCCGACCCCATCCTCAGCGACCTCACCTCCACCGGCGCCCGCGCCGGCCACACCCCCCTCACCGGCAGCCCCGCCATCGACACCGGCGCTAACTGCAACCCCACCGACCAACGTCATGTCGCCCGCCCCCAGCAAGGCACCTGCGACCGCGGCGCCGTCGAAGCCCGCATCGAGTTCCTGCCCTTCGGCAGCCCCCGCAACTACCTCGGCACCAACCAAGCGCTCAGCGGAACCTGGCGCGAGAACTTCGCCCTGTCCATCGCCGACAAGTGCACCGCCAAGGAACACGGCGACCGTCTCGCCGCCGTCAGCGACTGGAACTACTCGGCGTCGTCGAGCGGCGCCGGCACCTTTGAGGGCTGCACCCCAGGATCCCCGAGCGCGGTTCGCCCCAACGACGAGCACAACGCCGATGGCTACACCTATGTCGTCGAGATGCCCAAGACCTTCGTCGGAACCGCCGACCTCCGCATCGACGCACAAGGCCTCGCCCACTGCTCCAACAAGAACCCCACCGACGACTCCTGGATCGGCGGTTCGAGCTATCCGATGCCGACAACCGTCACCGTGCGGCGTGACGACGGCACGGATGGCCCAACGTCGGGCTCGGTCCTGTTCGGCCCCCTGACCGTGACCAGCTTCACCAATGGCGGCTACTACTGCGGCACAACGAACAGCACCGTCATGAACGGTGGCAACTCGACCTGGCGTGCACTTGCGGCAATTCCGAATGCAGCCGCGGGGGACCGCTTCTTCATCCAGATCGCCTCCAACGGCACCCAAACCAACAACCCAGGGGGCAACAACCAGTTCTCGTTGCGGGCACGGATGGGCGAGACCTTCACGGCCTGCACGACCGATCCGGGTGACATCAACTCCACGACCCAGTGCCCCAACGTGTACGCCCTCGATCACCTCGGCAGCTACATGAACGCCCCGTCGGCGGGCGCCGTCTTCCAAGTGGCATCCCTCGGGCCTGAGCACTCCGGCAAGCTCGTCGACCTGTTCCTATGGGATCCCGGCGAGGGTGCGAACTGGCTGGAGCTGTGGGATCCCAGCGGGAACCGCGTCCCCGTGACGGTCGAGGTGGCCTGTCACGACGGCACCTTCCCCTCGGAGACCGGCGCCGGATGCAGCAGCGAGACTTCCCCAGCAGGCGGCTATGGGCCGTTCGCCACGAACCAGGTCAACCTCGGCGACAACTACAACTTCTGTAGCAACCGGCCGAGCCCGCGGGTGACGAGCTGCCGCAAGTACAACGACCGGTTGCTGCGCATTACCGCCCAACTGCCCGAGAACATCACCACGGCCTACGGCGGCAGGACCTGGTGGAAGCTCTACATCCGGTCGGCGACCTCGTCGGTGACGGACCGCACCACGATGCAGGTGGCAGTGCGTGATCCGGCCGCCGTGGTCGATGAGTGACCCCGGCGTCAGGGGTCGAGGCGGATGGCCTCTTCCGGGCAGTTGTTGACAGCCTGGCGGGCACGGTCCGCTTGGGCGGCGTCCACGACCTCGACCAGCACCACGCAGTGGCCCTGGTCGTCGGCGTCGAACAGCTCGGGGGCCAGGGCGTAGCAGCGGCCGTGGCCGACGCAGGCCTCGGCGTCGAAGACCAACCGCATCACGCCACCGCCTTCGGATCGAACACGAGCGGCAGGCTGGCGATCTCGCGGATGCCGGGCGAGTAGTCGAGCGTCGCCCCCTCCGCCACGGCGTAGGCCGGCAGCCGGCGGTGCAGCTCCTCGAGCGCCACCTTCAGCTCGAGCCGCGCCAGGTGCGACCCCAGGCAGCGGTGCGGGCCGCCACCGAACGCGAGGTGCCGGTTGACCTCGCGCTGCAGGTCGTAGTCGTCGGCGGTGTGGCCGAACTCGTCGACGTCGGTGTCGGCCGAGCCGAGCATCACCATGACCGTGTCGCCCGGTCGCATCGTGACGCCGTGCATCTCGTGCTCCGTCACCACGACCCGCAGCACCTGCATCACCGGGGTGTGCAGGCGCAGCAGCTCCTCCACGGCGTGCGGCACGAGCGACGGATCGTCGGCGAGCTGACGCTGACGGTCGGCGTGCTGGGCCAGATAGGCGATCGAGCAGTCGAGGGTGGAGGTCACGGTGTCGAGCCCGCCGAGGATGAACAGGTAGCAGATGTCGAGGATCTCCTCGCGGCTCATCGTCTGCCCGTCGATCTCGGCCTGGACGAACCGGGTGATGATGTCGTCGCCGGGGTTGGCCAGGCGGTCGTCGATCACGCCCTCGAAGTACGAGTACATGGCCTTGCCCGTCTCGTGACGCACCCGTGTCGCCGCCTCGATGTCGCCGAAGTCGACCTCGGGGCGGATGATGTTGTCCTTCCACGTCAGGAACTGGTCGAGCTGGTCGAGCGGCAGTCCGGTGAGCTGGAGGAAGACGGTGCAGGGGTACGGCACCGAGAACTCGGCGTGGAAGTCGACGGCGCCGCGGCCGGCGAACCCGTCGATCAGCTCGTTGGCGAGCTTGCGCATCTCGTCCTCGAGGTGCCCGATGACCGACGGCCCGAGCTGGGGGTCCATGACCCGGCGGTACTTGGCGTGCTCGGGCGGGTCCACCTGGAGCGGGATCAGCGGACGGTCCTGGCCGATGTCCACCGCCACCAGGTCGGAGCTGAAGATCTCCGGATGCTTGAGGGCGAACTTCACGTCCTCGTACCGGCTGATGATGTGGGTGCCCTCGTCGAGGCCTTCCATGTTGGCGATCGGGCACTCCCGCCGCAGGCGTTCGTAGAACGGCAGCGGATCCGCCGCCACCTCCGGCAGGTAGGGGTTGGCGGCTCGTTGCTCCGGATAGACGGCTGCGGATGGGTCCATGGGTCGGGCGCTCCTGGTGCGAGGGGTTCGGGGTCGAAGGTTCGGGATCGGAGGTTCGGGTACGAAGATCAGATGAACGAGGGTCGGCCGGTCGACGGCCGGGGCCGTCAGGGCGAGAGCCCGACGGTTGCGGTGTCGGTCCCCGAGCGCAGGACACGCCCCGGCGTGGCGCCGGTGAACGTGCCGTGGCGCACGATCGCCGTGCCGGCGACGACGACATCGCCCACGCCGTGCGCGTCGGCGACGATGCGACTGGCCCCGCCGGGCAGGTCGGCGACGGTCCGCTCGGCGCCGGGACCGACGGTGGCCGGGTCGACGACGGCGAGGTCCGCCGCAGCGCCCGGCACGAGGCGGCCGCGGTCGGCCAGCCCGTAGAAGTCGGCGGGCGCACCCGTGAGCAGGTGCACCGCCTCTTCGATCGCCAGGAGCTCGAGGTCACGCACCGCCGGCCCCAGCAGGAACGTGCTGTACGCCGCCCCGCACATCATGTCGAGGTGGGCGCCGGCGTCGGACCCGCCGACAAGGGTGCGCGGGTCGCGCCACGCCGCCAGGCGCGCCTGCCACACCTCCGGCGGCTCGGGCGGCATCTCGGGCGAGATCCCGGTGCGCAGCTCGTCGGCCACCACGATGTCGCAGAGGGCGTCGAAGGGGTCGACCCCCCGCTCGGCGGCGATGTCGCCGACACGGCGCCCCTCGTACGCCGCCGTGGCGTCGCTGAACGTCTCCACGATGCGCAGGCGCGACCAGTTGGCCAGCAGCCCGATGATCCCGGCGTCGGGCGACTGCGCCCCGGCGTCGAGGCGACGCCGGACGTCGGCGTCGGCCAAGGCCGCCAACCGCTGTGGCGGCGGCAGGGCGAACAGCGTCTCGGCCCAGCCCGGCAGGGCATCGAGCACCATGCCCGACACGAACGACAGCCGGATGCGCATGCCCTGGGGCAGGGTCAGCGCCACCACGCGTCCGCCGACTTGCGCCGCCACGTCGGAGGCCGCCAGCTGGGCCAGGTGGTGGTCGCCCCCGGCGACGCCGAGGACGTTCCAGTTCAGCGGTCGCTGCGCCGCCACCGACATCGCCGCCAGCAGCTGCTGCTCGTCGCCGCTGAAACCGTTGATGCAGCCGGGCACGATGGCCTCGAGCTGGGTGCCGGGGTGGTCGCGCACCGCGGCGCACAGGGCCAGCAGCTCATCGTCGCCGGCGGCGCGTGACGGCACCGGGTTCCGGTCGCCGTCGTGGTGGGTGTGGCTGCGCGACGTCGAGAACCCCAGCGCGCCGGCGTCGAGCGCGTCGTGCAGCAGCGCCACCATCGCCGCCACGTCGGCGGCCGTCGCCGTCTCACCGACGGCCCGCTCCCCCATCGCCACGCGCCGCAGGGCGCAGTGCCCGGCCAGGAACCCGGCGTTGATCGCCATGCCGCCCGCCTCGAGCGACGCCGTCCAGTCGCCGAAGCCGCGCCAGCTCCACCCGACGCCGGCCTCGATCGCCTCCAGCGGGATGCCCTCGACGCGCGCCATCAGCCGGGCGAGATACGGAGCGTGCTCGTCGCCTGCGGGCGCCAGCCCGAACCCGCAGTTGCCGCCGACGACCGTCGTGACGCCGTGCAGCGGCGACGGGCTCGCCGTCGGGTCCCAGGCCAGCTGGGCGTCGTAGTGGGTGTGCAGGTCGACGACCCCGGGCATGACGACCCGGTCGGTGGCGTCGACGCGCTCGGCGGCGTCGCCGGCCAGCGCGCCCGGTGCCGCCACCTCGGCGATGCGCCCGCCGCGCACGCCGACGTCGGCCGGACGGCCCGCGGCGCCGGTGCCGTCGATCACGGTCCCCCCGGTGACGACGAGGTCGAACGCGCTCACGCGACCGGCACCTGTCGCTCGGCAGGGACCGCGAAGCCGAACAGCTCCGACGCGTTCTGCCAGGTGATGCGCCGCACGTCGTCGTCGGGCAGACCGGCGAGCCGGTCGCTGGCGCGCACCCCGGTGTCGGGCCACGTCGAGTCGGCGTGCGGGTAGTCGCTCTCCAGCACGATGTTGTCGACGCCGATGTGGTGGCGCAGCTCGAGCGTCGACGTGAGGTCGATGACCGAGAACCAGAAGTTGCGCCGCAGCACCTCCGACGGGGTGTGGTCGGGGTCCCGCCACCCGCCGGAACCGGTGGCCGAGTGGTCCATCACGTAGTCGAGGCGGTTGATCAGCATCGGCACCCAGTCGATGCCGCTCTCGGCCAGCACGATCTTGAGCCTCGGGAACCGCACCGGCACGCCCGACCACAACCAGTCGGCGCAGGTGACGAGCGCGTTTACCGGGAACAGCGTCGTCAGCAGCTCCAGCGGCGCGCCCGGCGCCCGCGACGCGCTCCACCCCGACGACGCGCAGTGCAGGCACACGACGGTGTCGGTCTCCTCGCACGCCGCGAGGAACGGGTCCCAGTGGTCGGTGTGCAGCGACGGCAGGCCCAGGTCGACGGGCTGCTCCAGGAAGCTCACCGCCCGGCAACCGAGGGCGGCGTTGCGCCGCACCTCCCCGGCGGCGAGGACCGGGTCGACCAGCCACGGCAGCTGCAGCGGGACGAACCGGTCCGGGGCGGCGCCGACCCACTCGGTGCGGTGCCAGTCGTTCCACGCCCGCAGGCAGGCGAGCCCCAGCTCGGGGTCCGAGCAGCGGGCGAACATCGTGCCGGCGAACCCGGCGATCAGCGACGGGTAGCACAGCGAGGCCCACACGCCGTCGGCGTCCATGTCGTCGAGTCGCGCGGCGACGTCCCAACAGCCGCGCCGCATCTCGTCGAAGCGCGCCGGCTCCATCGACCACTCGTCCTTGGGCCGACCGACGACGGCGTTGAGCCCGATCTGCGGGTGGCGCTGCCCGTCGAACTCCCACAGCTCGACGCCGTCGACCTCGACGATGCGCGGCGCGGCGTCGACCAGGTGTGCCGGCATGCGGCCCTCGAACAGGTCGGCCGGCTCGACCACGTGGTCGTCCACCGACACGATCGTCAGCGGCGCGCTCATCGCGCCTCCGGTCCGGCGAGGCCGCCCCAGCAGAACGACCACACGTACGCGGCCTCCTCGGCCACCTGCCTCGACCGGGCCTCGGGTTCGGCGGCCGCATCGGCGTCGCCCGCTCGGCGCGCCTGCGGCGAGGCGATGCCGAGCACCAGGTCGTGGATGGCGCCGAGCACCAGGTGCAGGATCATGCGGGCGTCGCGCCACGGGTCGCCCGCGCGGACCTGGCCCGCCGCCATGCCATCGGCGAGATCGCCGGCCAACAGCTCGATGAACGGACGCAGCGCCAGCTCCAGCTCGGCCGGACGCTCCTCGGCGAGACGGCGGTGCTCGCGCACCAGCACCGACACGTAGCCGTGCTCGCCTGCCGCCATCAGCTCGAAGATGCCGAGCACCCACGCTCGGGCACGCGTCTGGGGCGTGCGGCGGCGTCCGACCATCTCCCCGAGGAACAGCGCGCCGACGGCGCAGTCCTCCTCCAGCAGGGCGAGGAGCAGGTCGTCCTTGCCTTCGAAGTACCGGTAGAAGGACTTGAGCGACTGACCCGACGCCGCCACGACCTGTTGGACCGTGAACGCCGAGCTGCCGGTCTCGGTGGCGAGGCGGCGGGCGGCGGCGACGAAGCTGCTGATGCGCTCGACCGAACGGCTGCGGCTGTCGGCGAGCGAGCGCGCCAGGGCGCGATCCTGCCAGGACGCCACCGCAGCCGGTGCCGACCCCTCCCCCACCTCGCCGCCGGGCCCTGCCGGGCGGAGAGGCGCCGTCTCACCTTGGGAGAACGACATTCTTCCCAGCTTCGCACACCCCCGCCGGCCCGTAAAGGGTCGGCGGCGTCGGGCAGCGACGGGCCGGCTCAGCCGCCGCGGGTGAAGAGGTGCTCGACCGTCCAGTCGACGGCGAGGTCGGCGCCCGGTCCCTCGAAGTGGATGCCGTCCGGTCGCAGATCCACGCCGTCGGCGTCGAGTCGGCACTCGCCCAGCGGCTCGGTCGGATCGGTCGTCGGCACATCA
>JAGQTE010000062.1 GCA_020439175.1 Acidimicrobiales bacterium
AGCCCTGGGTGGCGTTCAAACTCGCCTGCGACCGCATCCGCGTCGCCGCCGACACCCGATCCGATGCCGAGCGCCACGACGCGGCGCGGCGCTCCCGCCGCTGCACCGCCCGCACAACGCCCGACGGCATGTTCGAGCTGACCTGGTCCGACGCCACGACCGCCGGCGCCGAGCTGTGGGCGCTGCTGCAGCCCTTCATCGATCGCCGCTACCAGCTCCTGCGCCAAGAACGCCCCGACGACGGCGATCGCCCGAGCGCCGAGGCCATCGTCGCCGATGCCCTGCTCGACATGGCGAGAGCAGCCTCGGCCGTTCCCGAGGGCCGAGAACGCCCCGGCGCACCGTCGCCGCCGGCTTCGGGGGCGAAGGCCAAGGTCATCGTGCACATCGACTACCGCGCCTGGCTCCACGGCGCCGTCACCGGCGACGAGCGCTGCGAGATCGAGGGCCTCGGCCCCATCCCGGTGGCAGCGGTCCGCGACCTGGTCGATGACGCCTTCGTCGCCGCCGTCATCCGCGACGGCACCGACATCCGCCAGGTGGTGCACCTCGGGCGGCAGCCCACCGCACTCCAACGGACCTACCTCCAGGCCCGCTACCCCACCTGTGCGGTGACCGGGTGCCCCAACACCGTGCAGCTCGAGATCGATCACACCGTCGAGTGGGCCGAGACGCACCACACGACCGTCACCGAGCTGTGTCGCCTCTGCGGGCAGCACCACGACCTCAAGACCTTTCACGGCTACACGCTGCGCACCGATCCCGACGGCACCACCAGCATGCGGCCTCCCGAGCACCCCCCGGCAGGACGACGAGCCGATCGCCAAGCCAAGGCCCGTCGCCAACGCCAGGAGCACCGCGATGCCTCATGAGGCCACTCGCGGTGCTCCACAGCGATCCTTGACAACTGAACAGCTGGCGGCGTCAGGCGTACCAGGTCTCGACCCGCACCTTGGCGTCGAACTTCAGCGACGGATCCCGTCCGACCTTCACGTCGACGACCTTGGTGTCGACGCCCTGGTAGCGGCCGGTCGGGCCGGAGACCACCGCCGACGCCACGCCGAAGTCCCAGCACGAGTTCGAGGCCGTCGTCGGCGCGAAGCCGCCGGCCTCCCACGGGCAGGCACCGTACGAGCCGTCCAGCTCGCGACCCTGCATCTGGATGACGGCGTGCGACTGCTTGGTCTGCACCACCTGCCACAGGCCGGTGGGCAGCGTGGCGGACGCACCGCTGTTGAGCTTGAGCTCCTTCGTCCACGAGCCCCACGCCCCAAAGCCCAGGGCGTCGCCGTCGGGGGCCACGCGGGTGGCGAAGTACAGCTCGCCCGCACCGCGGAAGGCGCCATCGGCGTCGTCGATGACGTGCACCGACAACGGGGTGACCTTCACGAAGCGGCGCTTGGTCGCCCGCGACGTCTGGAAGTAGTTGGGGGTCTGCAGACCCGAGCCCGGCAGCGTCACCAGCAGGTAGTGCTGCGTGTCGGGCGTCAGCCCCTCGCGCGACAGCTTGTACTCGTACACCGGCGCGCTGTTGGCCAGCTGGTCCATGCCGCCGCCGACGGCCTTGCCGGTGAGGTACTGCGGGTTGGTCGGCAGCGACGGCGTGCCGTCGGCGCCGATCGTCGGCTTGGCGGTCGAGAGCTGCACGACGACCTTGGGGGCCGTCGACCGGAACGTCACGTCCATCCAGGTGTCGCCGGCGGACGAGACGAACTCGCTCACCTTGTGCGGGCTCTTGCCCGGTTCCGCCTGAGCCAGCTCCATCTTCGGTTGCTGCGGCGCCGGCGGCGTGTCGGCCATCGCCGCGTCGGCGAGACCGCCGACGATGCTGCTGGCCGCCAGCACCAGCCCGCCGATGCGCACCGCATGGCGACGACGCCGGGACGAACGGCCGGCGGTCGGGCCGGTGGTCAGGTTGGCGGTGGGGTTGGTCATGGTCTCCATCTGAAGGTTGCTCCTCGTGCGGCGGCCACGGTGGCCGCGTTCGCAGGACAGGACCGGCCTCAGGCGGAGGCCTTACGGGGTTTGACGCCATCGACAGCAAATGAGCCGTTCGACCCAGACGGCGGGCCCGTCGCCGGCGCAGCCACCGGGGTGCGGGTCCTAGGCTCGCCGCCGATGACCTTCGAACCCGACGATCTGCGTGAGGCCGGTCGATCGCTGCTCGACGACGCGGTCGAGCTGCGGCGCGAGCTGCACCGCCACCCCGAGCTCGGTCTCGAGCTCCCGCGCACCCAGCAGGCGGTCCTCGACCGGCTCGCCGACCTGGACCTCGACGTCCGCACCGGCACGACGTCGACCTCGGTCGTCGCCGACCTGGTGGGCGATCCGGACGGTCCGATCGTGCTGCTGCGCGGCGACATGGACGCGCTGCCCATGCCCGAGGACACCGAGCTGCCGTTCGCCAGCGAGGTGCGCAACACGATGCACGCCTGCGGGCACGACACCCACACCGCCATGCTCGTCGGGGCCGCCCGCCTCCTCGCCGACCGGCGCTCCGAGCTCGCCGGCACGGTGCGGTTCATGTTCCAGCCCGGCGAGGAGGGCCAGTTCGGCGCCCGCCACATGATCGACGAGGGCGTGCTCGACGGCGTCGGCCGCGCCTTCGGCATCCACGTCACGCCCAACCTGCCCGCCGGCTGGGTCGGCACCCGCCCCGGTCCCCTGCTGGCCTCGGCCGACGAGTTCGCCATCACCGTGCGCGGCCGAGGCGGCCATGCTTCCACACCGCACTTCGCCAACGACCCGATCCCCGTCGCGTGCGAGATCGTCTCGGCGCTGCAGACCTTCGTCACCCGCCGGGTCGACGTCTTCGCCCCCGGCGTCATCTCCGTCACCAAGGTCCGCGCCGGCACCGCCAACAACGTCATCCCGGAGACGGCGCTGCTCGAGGGCACGGTGCGCGCCGTGTCCGGGCGCACCCGCGCCGCCGCCCTCGAGGCGCTGGAGCGGGTGGCCACCAACGTCGCCGCCGCCCACGACATGGTGGCCGAGGTCACCCTCCACGACGGGTACCCGGTCACCGTCAACGACGCCGGCCGCGCTGCCGGCACCATCGAGACGGCGACCCGCCTGCTCGGCGCCGACCGCGTGATCGAGCTGCCGTCGCCGGTGATGGGCGCCGAGGACTTCTCCTACGTCCTCGAGGAGGTGCCGGGCGCCATGGCCTTCCTCGGCATGTGCCCGCCCGGCGCCAACCCCGGCGCAGCGCCACCCAACCACTCCAACCGGATGCTGATCGACGAGGCGCCGATGGCCGACGGCATGGCGCTGCACGCGGCGATGGCGCTCACCGGCCTGGCCGAGCTCGTGGCCGGTGCCGGAGCCGCAGACGAAGCGAGCGCATCGTGACCGACTGGGTCGCCATCACCCGCCGCAACGCCCGATCGGTGCAGACGACGATCGGCTGGATCTTCTGGGATCCCGGCGCCGCCACCCGCTATCAGGCGCTCGGCCTGCCCGCGGACTTCGCCGGGCCGCTCGGCTACATCGCCGCTCGCTGCGCCCCGCTCGCCGGCGCCGGTCCCGACGCCGTCGTCGCCGCCTTCGGGTCCATCAGCCCTCTCGGCATCGCCGCCGTGTTCGACCTGCTCGACCACGACCCCGACCGCTTCGAGGCGATGCGCGCCGCCCGCGACGAGGCCGTCGTGGAAGGCATCGCCACCTACGCCCCGACGATCGCCGAACCCCTCGCCGAGCTGGGTCCCGCCCTGTGGGACGTCGTGGCGCAGCTGCCCGAGGTCGGCCGGGTCCTCTACGCCGCCCACCTGCGCCTCCCCCGCCCCGACGACCCGGTGCTGTCGGGCTGGCACGCCGTCAACTGCCTGCGCGAGTGGCGCGGCGACACGCACTGGGCTGTCGTCGTCGCCAACGGGCTCACCCACGCCGAGGCGTCGATCCTGCACAACGCCTGGCTCGGCTACGAGACCGACTGGCTGGCCAACTCCCGTGGCACCACGCCCGCCGCCCTCGACGCCGGCTGGG
>JAGQTE010000010.1 GCA_020439175.1 Acidimicrobiales bacterium
CGCTGGCGGCGTGGGCACCGAGGTCTCCGGCGCGCCAGGTAGCGCGCGGGCCGGCGAGGCCGAACGGCGTCACACGCACCCAGACCGCGTCGGGGGCCATCGCCGGGTCCAGGGCGGGTGCGCCGGGCCAGCCGGGGGCGTCGAGGATCACGTCGGCACCCGTCAGCAGGGCGTCGAGGGCCTCGGGATCGGTGGGGACGGCGACGATCGTGCTGCGGGCGTTCCACACGGCGTCGGCGTCCGGGTCGCGCGGTGGGGCGTCGACGCCCTCGACGGGCGCCAGCACGACGACCTCGGCACCGAGGTCGGCCAGCAGGCGCCGGGCGGGGCCGAGCCCAGGCCCGTCGGTGCACACGACCTGGAGGTCCGCCAGCAGCGCCGCTCGGTCGTCGTCGGTTGCCACCTGCGCGCCCTCCCGGCGTAGCTGACGATGGTGTCATACTGGCAGATGCGGTATGAGGCCTGGAAAACCTCACTCGTTCGCACATTGTTGACGTTCGTGTCAGGTTTGGGGTGCAATGGGCGGATGACCAACACGATCGTGTCCGCGGACGCGCACATCCTCGAGCCGCCCGACATCTGGGCCAATTGGCTGCCGGCGCGCTACCAGGACAAGGCGCCGCAGCTGGCCAAGGACGCCGACGGGGGCGACGCCTGGTTGTTCGCCGGTGCCGCCGAGGCCGATCCGATCGGGCTCACCGCCACGCCGGGCATGCCGTGGGACCAGTTCCGCTGGACCGGGGTGACCTACGACGAGGCGCGCGACGGCTGCTACCGGGGCGCGGCCCGCCTCGACGACATGGACGCCGACGGCGTGCACGCCGAGGTGCTCTTCCCGCCGCAGCGGACCATCGGCCACTTCCTCGGCGATGACGACGACGACTTCGTGCGTGCGGGCGTCGACGCCTACAACGCCTTCCTGTGGGAGGAGTTCTGCGCCCCCGACCGCAACCGGCTCATCGGGGTGGCGCAGATCCCCTCGACCGGCATCGACGACGCCGTCGACGCCGTGCGCAAGGCCAAGGCCACGGGCTTCCGCTCGGTCGTGATCTCGATGTGGCCGAGCGGCAAGGACTCGATCTCCGAGGACGACGACGCCTTCTGGGCCGCCGCCGCCGACGAGGCGATGCCGGTGTGCATCCACATCAACATGATCAGCCGACGGGCGCGTGCCAAGGCCCGCGAGATCTCGGCCAAGCGCGGCGGACGCCAGCTCTACGGCAGCGGCTCGGCACAAGCGGGTGCCAAGGCCGCCGCCGGGCTGTCGGGCGTGTTCTCGACGGTGCCCTCGACGATCGGCCAGCTCATCTTCACCGGCGTGTTCGAGCGCTTCCCCGGTCTGCACGTCGCCATGATCGAGACCGGCGTCGGCTGGATCCCGCACTTCCTCGAGCAGATGGACGACCGCTTCTGGCGCAACCGCTCGTGGGCCGACCTGCCGATCGCCCGGCCGCCGTCGGAGTACTGGTTCTCGAACATGTCGGCGAGCTTCGTGCGCGACGACGTGGGCATCCGGCTGCGGCACGAGGTCGGCGTCGCCAACATGATGTGGTCGACGGACTACCCGCACCACGGCAACGACTGGCCGCGGTCGCGCAAGACGATCAACGAGACCATGGCCGGGGTGCCCGCCGACGAGCGGGCCGCCATCGTCTGCGGCAACGCCACGCGCATCTTCGGTCTGGGAGACTGAGCGGGCGTCCGCGTCCGTAGGGGGAACCATGGACCTGAACGACATGATCCTGGTCAGCGTCGACGACCACGTCGTCGAGCCGCCCGACCTGTTCGAGGGCCACCTGCCGGCCAAGTGGATGGACAAAGCACCCAAGCTCATCCGCCAGGACGACGGCACCGACGTGTGGACCTACGAGGGGCAGATCCTGCCCAACATCGGGCTCAACGCCGTCGCCGGTCGGCCGCCCGACGAGTACGGCGTCGAGCCGACGTCGTTCGCCGAGATGCGCGACGGCTGCTACGACATCGACCGCCGCATCGACGACATGAACGCCAACGGCGTCCTCGGCTCGATGTGCTTCCCGAGCTTCCCGCAGTTCTGCGGCCAGCTGTTCGCCCGCACCGAGGACAAGGAGCAGGCGCTCGCCATGTTGCGGGCCTACAACGACTGGCACATCGACGAGTGGTGCGGGACGCACCCAGGTCGGTTCATCCCGCTGGCGCTGCCGGCGCCGTGGGACCCCGAGGTCTGCGCCGAGGAGATGCGCCGGGTGGCGGCCAAGGGCTGCCGTGCGGTCACCTTCTCGGAGAACCCCGAGAAGCTCGGCTGGCCCAGCCTGCACAGCGAGCACTGGGACCCGTTCTGGAAGGCGTGCTCGGACGAAGGCATCGTCGTGTGCCTGCACATCGGGTCGTCGTCGGAGCTGGTGATCACCTCGATCGAGGCGCCGATCAACGTGATGATCAGCCTGCAGCCGATGAACATCGTCCAGGCGGCGTCGGACCTGCTGTGGTCCCGGGTGCTCCAGCAGTTCCCCGACCTGCGCTTCGCCCTCAGCGAGGGTGGCATCGGGTGGATCCCGTACTTCCTGGAGCGGGTCGACTACGTCTACAAGCACCACCGCACCTGGACCGGTCAGGACCTCGGCATGCTGCCGAGCGAGCTGTTCGCCGAGCGCATCGTCACGTGCTTCATCGACGACAAGGTCGGCCTCGAGAACCGCCACCACCTGAACATGGACATGATCACGTGGGAGTGCGACTACCCGCACAGCGACTCGACGTGGCCGGTGGCGCCCGAGCTGTTGTGGGAGGGGTTGCAGGCGGCGCAGGTGCCCGACGCCGAGATCGACAAGATCACCCACACCAACGCCATGCGCATCTTCGACTACGACCCGTTCAGCGTCCTCGGGCGCGACAACTGCACCGTGGGGGCGCTGCGGGCGCAGGCCACGGCGGCCGGGGTCGACACGTCGCTCGTCAGCCACGGCGCCCCGCCGCCGCCCGACACGCCGATCCGCATCATCGACCTGGCGGAGCGGGCGCTGGGCAAGAAGTCCGCCTGACGGTCAAGGACGCCGCCGGTCGGCTGGCATTCGGCGGGTGCGCCTGGACCAGACTGCGTCGATGGATCTGGTCGCCATCGTCGGCACCCTCGTGGTGGGGTTCGGCGCCGGCATGCTCTCGGGCATGTTCGGCGTCGGCGGCGCCGTCATCTCGACGCCGGCGATCCGGGCGCTGGGTGCCACGCCGATCGAGGCGGTCGGTTCGACCATCCCCGCCATCCTGCCGGCGGCGATCAGCGGCGCGCTGCGCTACGCCAAGGAAGGCCTGGTCGACTGGCGCATCGCCGGGACGTGCGGCATCGCCGGCACGGTGATGGCGATCGTCGGGGCCAAGGTGTCGGACCTGGTGGACGCCCGCTGGCTGATGGTGGCCACTGCGGTGCTGGTGCTCTGGAGCGGTGTCGGCTCGATCCGCAAGGGGTTGGCGATGGAGGGCGACCACGACGTCGTCCTCGACGAGGAGGACGGCGAGCGGTCGGCCGACGTGCCGGCGCTGGCCGGGGTGGGTGCCGTGGCCGGGTTCCTGGCCGGCCTGCTGGGCATCGGTGGCGGGGCGATCATGATGCCGCTGTTCACCAGCGTGCTGCGGCTGCCGGTGAAGGTGGCGGTGGCCTCGAGCCTGGTGGCCGTGGCCATCTTCTCGATCCCGGCGATGGTCTCGCACGCCTGGCTCGGGCACATCAACTGGGCCTTCGCCCTGCTGCTGGTGGCGGGCACCGTGCCCGGCGCCCGGGTCGGCTCCAAGATCGCCATCGCCACGGCCGATCGGCGCATGCGGATCCTGCTCGGTGTGTTCTTCTGCATCATCGCCTTCGTGTACGGCGGCCGCGAGCTCGTCGACATCCTCACCGCCTGACCGTTCCTGTGGTGTCTGCCCGGGCATACGCGGTCAGGCACCACACGAACGGCGACGACCTGCAACCATGGGGCCATGGTGGGTTCGGACGGTGGTGACACTGCCGAGGTGAGCGCCGGGGGCGGTGTCGCCGTCCGCAACGTGGTGGTGGGCGTGGCGGTGGTGCTGCTTGCGATCGTGGTGCCGTGGGCGGCGGCGTGGGTGGCGGCACGACCGGGTGGACATTCCTGGGATCTGGCATTGGCGGTCGTCGGGTGCGTGGCCGTGGCTGGCGCCGTGTCCGGCGTTCGCCGGTTGACCCATCACGGGGTCGTGGTCGGTCTGATCGTCGGCCTGGTAGCGCTGTCGTCGATGGAGGCGCTGTGGGGCTATCAGTCGGGGAGCGTGCTCTACCGACGGTTGGCGCCCGAGCTCGAGCAACTGGCCTCGGCGGCGCAGAACGCCGAGTCTGGCAGCCAGGAATGTGAGCCGCTGCCGAACGGACCGATCGAGGTGCCCGGCTTCGGCCGGGTGGAGTGGATGTGCCACCGGGAGAACGGCACGGACTTCAGCGGCCCCACCCTGCAGAGGACGCTCCTCTTCGTTGGTGCGGGCGGTTCCGGCTCGCTGCACAACCTCGGCGGCTCGCTGCACGACCTCGACGGGCGGTCGCCCAGCTTCTGCATCAGGAGCATCTCCGATCGGTGGGTCGAGCGCGTCGGGATCGATGCCTACGAGATCGGACATGGGCCAGCACCTCGATGGCGCCCTGGTGGCTTCTACGCGCCCGCCGACTGCCCCGACGGCTTCTTGCCGCCTCCGCCTCCGCCAGACATGGTCGAAGGCTATTCCTGACGTCCGGCATCGCTGTGGTGTTGAGCCGCGTCGGCGCGGTCAAGCACCACAAGAACGAGGAGACGACGACCGTCAGGGCGGGGTGCCGATGGTGATGGTGCGGGTGGTGCCGTCGGGGGCGATGGCCAGCACCGTCGGCTGGTTGAACGACGTGACGTAGATGGTGCCGTCGGGTGCCACGGTGAAGTTGTCGACCGTGGCCAGCACTACGTCGCCGCGCGGGGTGACCGTGGCGCGAGGGTCCTCGGGCGGGTTGGGGTCGTCGGCGGCGGGCAGGGTCGACAGGTCGACCTCGTACAGCGCCGACGGCAGGTTGGCCAGGACGAGCAGGCGGTGGTCGTCGATGGTGCGCAGCGCCGTCGGGTAGCCGGGGATGTCGGCGATGGTCGTCACCGCGCCATCGGCCGGGTCGATGGCGACGACCGTGCCGGTCTGGTCCACGTAGTTCGGTCCGTAGATCAGCCCGCCGGGACCGACGTCGAAGGCGTTGACGTTGCCGACGGCGTCGCTGATCGTGCGCGGTGCCGGTGCGCTGGTCTGCCCGCCCTCGGGCGGCGTCACCTCGTACAGGCCATCTGCCGTGACGGCCTCGCCGACGTAGAGGGTGCCGTCGGTGCTCCAGGCGATGGGGTTGGTGCCGGGCGGCAGCGCGGCGATGGTGCGGCTGCGGCCGTCGAGCGTCAGGTGCCCGACGCCGCCGCCGGTGAAGGCTGTCCAGTACACGGTGCCATCGGGACCGAGCACCAGGTCGTCGGGGCCGCCGGTGACGCCGGCCTCGGCGCCGAACCGGGCGAGGATCCCGCCGGTCTCGGCGTCGGCCACGAGCAGCTGGTTGCCGGCGTAGTCGGCGATCCACAACCGTCCGTCGAGGTAGCGGATGCCGTTGGTCCCCGTCGGCGGCGTCTGGTCGGCGGCGAGGGTGCCGGGCGTGACGCCGACGATCGTCGATCCGCTCGCCGTCGGCGGGGGCGTGCCCGACGTCGGCGTGTCGGTCGTGTCGACGCCGCACCCCGTCGCCGCCACGGCCAGCGCCAGCGCCGCGCCGAGCGACGTCAACGGGGTGCGCACGCGGCCCCGCACGGACCTGCCCGCCCACCCCATCACACGCCCTCGATGGCGTCGATGCGGCCGGCGCGCACGGCGGCGACCAACGCCTCGTGGTCGCGCTCGGTCTGGTCGGCGTAGGCGGCGGCGAAGGTCGTCAGCGCATCGTCGGCGTTGGCGCCGGTGCCGAGGTAGCCGACGAGGATGTCGGGCTCGATCGACCGGGCGTGCGCGTGCGCCACCGTCGTGCCGCACAGCGCGGCGTAGGCGATGTAGCCGCCGCGCAGCATGGTCGACGGGTCGGCGCCGCCCTTCATGTCGCGCAGCTGCCGGACGTAGTAGTCGCGCCCGCCGGCCGATCCCCACCCCAGGAACAGGTCGCTCGCCGCCTGGAGCAGCCGTTGGCCCTCGACGACGCGCCGGCCGTCGTTGTCGTACCGGCTGGCGCCGACGTGCGGGCTGAGCACGGACGGCTGCGCCTCCTTGATCTGCAGGAACAGCGGATCCTCGCCGGCCTCGTTGGCCAGCAGCACCATGAACGCCCGGGTCCCGACCGACCCCACGCCGACGACCTTGAGCGCCACGTCGACGAAGCGGTAGTCGTCGAGCAGGCGGTGGACGTGGTCGGGGACCGTGGTCTTGTAGTGGTCGAAGAACTTCCGCACCGTCTTGCGCTGCTTCTCGTCCTCGAGGCGCTGCACCAGCGGCGGGTCGGGCACGATCACCCGCCGCCCGTCCTCGAGCGCCGTGTAGCGGTCGAGCGCCTGGAAGCGGGTCTTGGAACGCGCCTTGGCGATGACCTTGCTCGTGCGCTTGGCGACCTGCTTGGCCTCCTTGGCGTCGAGGTGCGTCGTGCGCAGCGCGTCCCCGAGGGCGACGTCGACGTCGACGCGCAGATAGCGGCGCTCCAGGCTCGTCAGGTCGGCGAGCTCGCGCATGCGCAGGCGGTACGCCTCGGCAGCGGTGTGCGCTGCCTCGCGCCCGACGTCGTCGCCGAGGCCGACCGTGCGGGCGCTGACGACGAAGCTGGCGACCAGCCGCCGAGGTCCCACTCCCATGGTCCGGGCAGCGTCTCGTCGAAGTCGTTGACGTCGAAGACGAGGTTGCGCTCCGGCGTGGCGAACAGCCCCAGGTTGACCAGGTGCATGTCGCCGCAGGCCTGGACGTGGATGCCGGTCGAGGGCGTGCGCGCCAGGTCGTTCGCCATGACCCCGGCGCTGCCGCGCAGGAAGGCGAACGGGTCGCCGCTCATCCGGCCGATGCGGATCGGCACGATGCCGGGCAGCCGGCTGCGGTTCGACGCCTTGAGCGTCTTGACCGGGTCCTGGCGGCCGTCGGGTGACCACTCGGCCAGCCGGCCGCGCGGCACGGCCTCGCGCCGGGCCCGCCCGAGGGCGCGCAGGTCGTCGCGGTTCAGGTGCCGGGGCGGTTCGAGCGCTGCGGTCGCGTGCGTGGGCTGCGAGGAGACGGGCTGGCGTGACACAGCCGCGCATCGTAGATGCTCAGGCCGGCACCCAGACCGGGAGGGCCACATCGTCGGCGAGGCGGCGGAACGCCACGGTGACGGCGTCGCCGATCTCGACCGTGTGGGGGTCGATGCTGTCGAGCGGCGCGTCGCCGGCGGCGACGACGTTGCCGACGAGGCGGATCGACGGGTCGTCGTCGAGCGCCACGACCACCACGTTGTACGGGGCCTGGTCGCCGTAGGCGGGCAGCAGCGGCGGATGGGCCACGAGCACGGACCAGACGGTGGCGCGTCCGGACATCACGTCCCATGCCGTCTCGAACGAGCGGCAGTGCGGGCACAGCGGTCGGGGCGGCATGCGGCGCACGCCGCAGGCGGCGCACCGCTGGATGCGCAGCTCGCCTCGGTCGCACGCCTCCCAGAACGGACGGGAGTCGTCGTCGATCGCCGGCTTGAGCATGCCGTCGAACGGTCCGGCCTCGGCTGCGTCGGTCATCGCCCGCTCCTCATCGCCGCACCAGCAGCAGCGCGCTCGTGGGGACGCCCTCGCCGCTGGTCACCAGGCTGACCTCGGCGTCGGGCACCTGTGCCGTGGACGTGCCGCGCACCTGGCGCACCGCCTCGATGATCAGGTTGAAGCCGTGCACGTAGGCCTCGGACATGCCGCCGCCCGAGGTGTTGACCGGCAGGCGTCCGCCGAGGGCGATGCCGCCGTCCTCGGTGAAGCCGGGCGCCTCGCCGCGGCCGCAGAACCCGTAGCCCTCGAGCGACAGCAGCACCAGCGGGCTGAAGGCGTCGTAGAGCTGGGCGACGTCGACGTCGTCGGGCCCGACGTCGGCACCCGCCCACAGCTTGGCGGCGCAGTCCCACGCCGGGCCGCGCAGTGGGTCGTCGGTGAAGAAATTCGTCATGGTCTGGTGGTCGAGGGGGATCGACTGCGCCCAGCTGTGCACGTACGCCGGCCTCGTCCGGCAGTCACGCGCCCGATCGGCGCGCACGATCACCACGGCGCCGGCACCGTCGGTCTCGAGGCAGTTGTCGAACAGGCACAGCGGTTCGGAGATCCACCGGGCGGCGAAGTAGTCGTCGCGCGTCATCGGCTTGGCGTGCATCGTCGCCGCCGGGTTGCGGTTGGCGTGGCCGCGCGCCGCCATCGCCACGTTGCACAGGTGCTCACGGCTGCCGCCGTACTCGTGCAGGTAGCGCCGGGTGAGCATGGCGATCTCGTCGACGGGTCGCAGCAGCCCCCACGGCCGGGACCACTGCTGGTTGCCGCCGACGCGGTCGCGCACGCCGGCCCACGGCCGCGACGCCGCCGCCCCGCGCTTGCGCGACCGCCACGCCACGGCGACGTCGCACTGCCCGCTGGCCACCGCCATCGCCGCGTTGCCCACGACGCCGCAGCCGGCGCCGCCCCCGTAGCCGACCTGGCCGAACCAGGTGACGGCCCGGCACCCGAGGTTGCGGGCGATCTCGATCTCCTCGGTGCCCTCCATCGTGTAGGAGGCGAGGCCGTCCACGTCGGCCGGGTCGATGCCGGCGTCGTCGAGCGCGGCGAGGATCGCCTCGAGGGCGAGGACCTTCTCGGGCCGGTCGAGCGCCTTGGCGTACTCGGTGTTGCCGATGCCGACGATGGCGGTGGCGTCGCGCACGGGCTCAGCTCCGCGGCACGATCAGGGCGTCGAGGGCGACGGCGCCGCGCGGCCGCACGACGAGCGGGTTCACGTCGAGCTCGGCGATGAGGTCGGCGTGCTCGACGGCGAGGCGCTGGATCCTCATGATCGTGTCGATCAGCGCCTTGCGGTCTGCCGGCTTGGCGCCGCGGACCCCGTCGAGCATGGCCGCGCCCTTCACCTCGTCGATCATGCGGGCGGCCTCGTCGGCGTCGAACGGCGGCACGCGGAAGGTCACGTCGCCCAGGACCTCGACGAACACGCCGCCCAGGCCGAACATCACGACGGGGCCGAACAGCTCGTCGCTCGACACGCCGATCACGGTCTCGACGCCGCCGGACACCATCTCGCACACCAGCACGCCGTCGATCCGCGCCCGCTTGTCCGCCTTGCGCGCTGCCGCCAGCAGCTCGTCGTGCGCGGCGCGCACCTCGGCGGGCGTGGACAGCCCGACGCGCACCAGCCCGAGGTCGCTCTTGTGCAGCAGGTCCGGCGACGACACCTTCAGCACGACGGGGTAGCCGATGGCCTTGGCGGCCTTGACCGCCTCGGCGGACGACGACACCAGCGCATCGGTCGACGTCTTGATGCCGTAGGCGCGCAGCACGGTCTTGGACTCGTGCTCGGACAGCGCCCGGCCGGCGGCCGCAGCCTCCTCGAGGATCGGACGGACCTTGCGCGCCGCCGCCGACGGCTTGGTGATGGCGGCCCCGTCGAAGGGCGAGGTGAAGCGGTCCTGGAACGCCCAGTAGTCGACGTAGGCGCGGGTCGCCTGCACGCAGTTGTGGAAGGTGCGGAACACCGGCAGCCCCGACGGCAACAGGATGTCGGTGTAGACGGGGTCGTTCAGGTCCGGCGATCCCCACACCACGAGGATCGGCTTGTCGGTGGTCTTGGCGGCGGCGACGAGGTCGGTGGCCAGCGGCCGGCTGATCGTCTCGAGGGCGCCGGTGATCGGGCAGATGATCAGGTCGACGTTGGGGTCGGCGATGATGGCGTCGATGATCTTGCGGCCGCGCTCGTCGGTGGACGGCGGGCCGCCGTTGTCGACCGGGTTCGACACGCGCAGGTAGGTGGGGATCAGCCCGTCGTGGAGGATCTTCTGCGTCTTGCGGGTGAGCGGCGGCAGGCGCAGTCCGGCCTCGGCGCACAGGTCGGCCATGTGGGCGCCGGTGCCGCCCGAGATGGCGTAGATGCACACGCCGTCGCCCGTGGGCTTCGTCGTGCGGGCGAACATGGCGGCGGTGTCGGTCAGCTCGTCGAGGCCGTCGACGCGGGTCACGCCGAACTGGCGGAACACGGCGTCGACCACCTGGTCGGCACCGGTGAGGTGCCCCGTGTGCGACTGCGCCATCGACGAGCCCTCGGCGGTCTTGCCCACCTTGACGACGACGATGGGCTTGCCGGCGCGCGCCGCATGGTCGGCGGCCAGCTGCAGCGTGCGGCCGTCCTTGAACCCCTCGATGTAGCAGGCGATGACACCCACTTCGTCCTGGTCGGCGAAGTAGCGGGCGAAGTCGGCGAACTCGAGGTCGACCTCGTTGCCGGTCGGCGCCCACTGCGACAGCTTCACCCCGAAGTCCTGCGACTGGAAGACCGGCCGTCCCTGGTGCCCGGACTGGGTGATGAGGGCGATGGCCGGGCCGGGCAGGTCGTGGCGGAACGACTCGAAGGCGTTGAGGTTGGTGTTCGGCCCGAGCAGGTGCGTGGTGCCGCCGTCGACGAGCTTCTCGAGGCGCCGCTGGAGCTTGGCGCCCGCCGCGCCCGTCTCGGCGAAGCCGGCGGAGAAGATGACGGCGAAGGCGGGACCCTTCTCGAGGACGGTCTCGTACATGCCGACGGCGTCACCGACGAGAATGATCGCCAGGTCGATGTCGTCGTCGATGTCGAGGATCGAGTCGGCGCACGGGTAGCCGTCGATCGTGTCGTACTTGGGATGGATCGGGTAGAGGGTGGCGCCCGACGCCTCGCCCCACGCCTTGATCTTGCGCCACATCGCCGTGTTGGGCTTGCGCCCGGCGTCCGAGGCACCGATGACGGCGATGGTCTGGGGGTGCAGGAAGCGGTCGAGGTCCACGTCGCGCAGCCGGATCGGCCGGCCGGAGGCGTCGAGGGGGAGCGGTGCGTCGCTGGGCATGGCGGCGAGCCTACCTGACGTCGGTGTCAGGTCCCGAATGAGGATGGCGGCGGACGAAACCCCTCGTTCTGGTAGTGAAACCGCGTCGAATTCGACGCGGTTTCACTACCAGAACAACTTCCCGCCTGACGGCGTGGGCGGGCGGCGGCCCGCATGGTGCGCGCTACCGTGACACGCCTGTCAGCTCGATGTGGGGAGGGGCCGTGGGGGCACGAGAGGCTGTCATCGTGGACACGCTGCGCACGCCGATCGGCAAGCGCAACGGTGCGCTGGCGACGTGGCACCCGACGGACCTGCTCGCCTTCGCCCTGGCCCGCCTGGTCGATCGCACCGGCGTCGACCCCGAGCGGATCGACGACGTCATCGGCGGCTGCATCACCCAGACGGGGGAGCAGGGGTGCAACGTCACCCGCAACGCATGGGTGGCGGCCGGGTTCCCGCACACGGTGCCGGCGACGACGGTCGACCGCCAGTGCGGGTCCTCCCAGCAGGCGGTGCACTTCGCGGCGGCGGGCGTGCTGGCGGGCACCTATGACCTCGCCGTCGCCTGTGGCGTCGAGTCGATGACGCGGGCGCCGATGGCGTCCAACGCCGCCTCGAAACCGGTGACCGTCGGCAAGGGCGACGACGCCTTCGCCGTCGGCGGGCAGGGCCCGTTCAGCGGTGCCTTCCTCGACGCCTGCGACGGGCAGCTGCTGACCCAGTTCGAGGTGGCGCAGATCCTCGCCGACCGCCACGGCATCACCCGGGAGGACATGGACGCGTACGCCGTCGAGTCTCATGTCCGGGCGCACGAGGCGACGGTGGACGGCCGGTCGGCGTCCGAGATCGTGCCGGTGCCGCGGCGCGACCGCGACGGGGTGGTGACCGACGAGCTGGTCACCGTCGACGAGGGCATCCGCCCCGACACCACGATGGACCGGTTGGCGGCGCTCCCGTCGGCGGCGGCCTGGGACCCGACCATCGCCCCCGACATCACCGCCGGCAACGCCTCGCAGATGTCCGACGGCGCAGCGGCGATGCTGATCGCCGACCGGTCGGTGGCCGAGGCGCTCGGGCTACCCGTCCGGGCGGTGATCCGCCACATGGTGGTGGGCGCGGACGACGCCGTGCTGGTGCTGTCGGCGCCCAACCCCGTGACGCGCAAGCTGCTGGAGCGCACCGGGCTGTCGATCGCCGACTTCGACGCCATCGAGTGCAACGAGGCCTTCGCCGCCGTCGCCCTGCGATGGGCCGACGAGTTCCGGCCCGACCCCGACCTGTACAACCCGCGCGGCGGCGCCATCGCCATCGGCCATCCGCTCGGTGCCAGCGGCGTACGCCTGATGACGACGCTGCTCCACCAACTCGAGGCCACCGGCGGCCGGCTCGGCTTCCAGACGATGTGCGAGGGCGGCGGCCAAGCCAACGCCACGGTCATCGAACGCGTCTGACGAACCGCTTCTGCGTTCTGGTAGTGAACTCGCGTCGCATTCGACGCGAGTTCACTACCAGAACGGTTGGTTTGCCTCGCCGGAGGTGGACTAGGTGCGGGGGAGCTTGATGGCGCGGTCGGCGATGATGTTCTTCTGCACCTCGGTGGTGCCGGCGCCGATCGACGTGTAGCGCTGGAACACGTACAGGCGGTTCCACGACCCCTGCTCGACTGCCAGCGGCGACGGCTTGGCGTACATCGCCTCCGGTCCGAGCAGGTCGACGGCGAGCTCGGCCAGCGTCTGGGCCAGGTGGCTCCACTGCAGCTTGGCCAGCGGCACCTCCGGCCACGGCTTCTCGTCCCGCAGGATGCGGCTGAGCGCCCGGTAGTTGAGCAGGCGCGTGTACTCGATGTCGGTGTGGGCCCGGGCGATGCGCTCGCGCAGGCTCGGGTCGTCGAGCGCCGCCGGGTTGACGGAGCGGGCGAGGTTCACCATGGCGTCGAGGTCCGAGCGCATGCCGATGGCCAGGCCCGCCGTGCCCACCCGCTCGGCGCCGAGCGTCCCCATGGCGACGAGCCACCCCTCGCCCTCGCCCCCGAGCCGGTACGCCTGTGGTACGCGGGCGCCGTCGAAGAAGATCTCGCAGAACATCTCCTCGCCGGCGATGTCGCGGATGGGTCGCACGTCGATGCCGTCCGCTTCCATGTCGACGATGAGCGCCGTGATGCCGTCGTGCTTGCGGCCCTCGGCGATGGCGGTCGGGTCGGTGCGGACGAGGAACAGGCCCCACCGGGCCAGGTGCGCCGACGAGATCCAGATCTTGGATCCGTCGAGGACGTAGTCGTCGCCGTCGGCGATGGCGAGGGTGCGCAGGTTGGCGAGGTCCGAGCCGGCCTCGGGTTCGGTGAAGCCCTGGCACCAGTGGTCGTCGGCGTCGAGGATGTTGGGGATCCACCGGTTGCGTTGCTCGTCGGTGCCCCAGCGGATGATCATCGGACCGATCTGCCACAGGCCGTTGGCGTTGTAGATGCCCGGCGTGCGCGCCCGTGCCATCTCCTCGGAGTAGATCATCGACTGGGTCGTCGTGGCGTCGCGCCCGCCCCACTCGGTCGGCCAGGTGATGGCCGCCCAGCGACCCTCGTTGAGCTTGCGCTGCCAGGCGCGCCGGCGTTCCATCTGCGCCAGCACGCCGGAGGTGCCGGGGCCGGTCGCGTCGTCCTCGCCGGCGTCAGCCCACGCCTCGAGGAACGGCGGCAGCTCGGCGTCGAGCCAGGCCACCAGCTCGTCGCGGAACGCCTCGTCCTCCGGCGCGTAGGCGAAGTCCATGGCGGGCGAGCCTACCCGCGCCCGACCATGAACATGACGCTGATGTCAGGTTCACGATCCGCTTCATGATCTTGTGGTGTCTGACCGCGCATGTGCGGCCAGACACCACAAGGTCGTGGCGGGATTGCGGCGCGGCTCGGCGCGGTCGATCGTGGTTGGGTCGGACCTGGCCGGTGGTCCACACTGTCGGCCATGGCGGACCTGGGTGCGATGGAGCTTGCGGTCGGCGCCGCAGCCGTCGGCCTGGAATTGGTGTTCGCCTGGCCCCAGGCCGTCGACGCCGTGCGCTCGCCGGATGTGTCGGGCGTCTCGACGGTGACCGCCACGCTGATGGTGCTGGTCGGGTTGAGCTGGCTGGCGTACGGCGTCGGCGTCGCCGACCCGATGGTCATCGTGGCGAACCTCGTCATGCTGAGCGCCACCCTCGTCATCGCCGGTGCGCTCGCCCGGCGTCGGGCCTTGGCGTGGCGCGCCACCGCCACCGTCGTGGCGGTGTGGGCGCTGGCCATCGCCGCCGCCACGGTGGTCTGGGGGACGACCGGACCCGCCGTCGTCGGCTCCATCGTCGGCATCGGCATGGGCGTGCCGCAGGCGGTCCACGTGGTGCGCTCCGGCACCGTCGCCGGTGTGGCCATCTCGTCGTACGTGCTGCTGGCCTTGCTGCAGGGGACGTGGTTGCTCTACGGCGTGCTCGTGGGCGACGCCGTGATCGTCGTCCCCAACGTCATCGCCCTGCCGGTCAGCCTCGGCGTGCTCGGCATCCTGGTGCGCGGCCGCGCCACGGCCCCGCCCCCACCCCGACATCGGGCTGGCCACTTCGACATGGTGGAGTCCTGAGCCCGATTTCGGGGTGGAACCTGACGACGGTGTCAGGTCCGGCGGCTAGGGTGCCTGCTCGTGGAGTTCACCTTCTCCGACGAGCAGGAGGCCCTGCGCTCGACCGTGCGTGACGTGCTGGCGCGCACCTGCCCGCCGAGCGTGTGGCGGCCGCTGCTCGACGACGAGCGTGGCTGGACCGACGGCCTGTGGGCCACGGTCGTCGAGCTCGGCTGGACTGGGTTGCTCGTGCCCGAGGCCGACGGTGGGCTCGGCCTGGGCATGGTGGACCTGGCCGTGGTGATGGAGGAGCTGGGGCGGGCCTCCACACCCGGGCCGTTCTTCTCGTCCGCGGTCCAGGCGACGTTGGCGGCACGCGCCCTCGGGTTGCACGACCGACTCGAGGCGCTGGCCACCGGCACGCAACGCGGCACCGTCGCCATCGACGAGGCGGGCCACGGCGACCCGGTGGCGCGCATCCGCACCCGCGCCAGCCGCAAGAGCGGCCGATGGACGCTCACCGGGACCAAGGCCGTGGTGGTCGACGGCCACACGGCCGACTGGGTGTTGATCCCGGCCCGCACCCAGGACGGGCTCGGCACCTTCCTGCTCGAGCGCCCCGAGGCCACCTACGTCCCGACCTGGGACGGCACCCGCAAGGTGGCGCGCCTCGAGCTCGACGGCGCCCGTGCCGAACCGGTCGGCCCCGTCGGTGACCACACGGCGTTGTGGCGACGGGTGGCCGACGACTCGTGCGTGGCGCTGTGCGCCGAGCTCATCGGCTCGATGGAGGCGGCGCACGCCCTGGCGGTCGACTACGCCAAGCAGCGCGTGGCCTTCGGTCGTCCCATCGCCACGTTCCAGGTCATCAAGCACAAGGCCGTGGACATGCTGCACGAGCTCGAGCTGGCCCGGGTGGGTACGCACTGGGCGGCGTGGGCGTCCGACACCGACGATCCGCGACGCGCCGAGGCGGCGGCGATGGCCAAGGCCTTCGTCCCCGAGGCGGCCGTGCATCTCACCGGCGAGTGCATCCAGATCCATGGCGGCATGGGCTTCACGTGGGACTGCGACGCGCACGTGCACTACCGCAAGGCGAAGCAGGACGACCTCCTGCTCGGCGGCAGCGGCATCCACCGCGCCCGGGTGGCCGACCTCGTCCTGGGCTGAGGCGCGTCAGCGGGTCGTGGCGCCCTCGGCGATGCGGGCCCGGCGCCGGTCGCGGGCGAGGTGCCGCACGACGGAGCTGGCGATCACGAGCGACGAGATGCCGATCGCCGTCAGCGCCAATCCGGGGACGGCGGCGACCGGCGGTTCATCGAGGTCGATCCCGAACCGTGCGCCACGCCCGTCCTGGCCGAAGGGGCGTGGCGTCGGCGGGGGGACCTGCTGGGCCAGCTCCGACAGGTCGGCGGTCACCTCGAGCGGCGCCGGCAGGGCCAGGACCTCGACCGCGCCGGGGACCGTGGCGGCGATGGTCGGGTCGTCGTCGCCGAGCGGCAGCCACACGAGGTCCGGACCGATCAAGGCGACGATCGTCGCGGGCAGGGCGGGCGTGCCCACCGCCGGTGCCGCCACGCCGGACACCACGGCCACCGTCGCCAGGTCGGCGGCATCGAGGACGGCGAGGTCGCCGGCAGGGCGGAGCTCGCCGATGCGTTGGGCATCGATCCACGACGCGCTCCCGGCGCCGACCTGCGCCGCCGGGAGGGCGCTGACGGCGTCGTCGCCCGAGGTCGCTGTCACCGCGCCCGTGTCGGCGTCGAGCACGCTGAGGCTGCTCACCCAGGCACCGATCTCGCCGGAACCCGTCTCGCCGGAACCGATCTCGCCGGAACCGGTCTCGCCGGGGACGGCCGCCGAGGTCGACACCAGCAGCCGCCGACCGTCCGGGCTGAGCTCTCGGTCGGCGGTCGCAGGGATGGTCCGGTCGGTGGCCACGACGGCCGTGGGGTCGAACGTCCAGCGGGTGGTGGCCGTGCCCGCCGCCAGGTCGACGGCGACGATGGCATCGGCGGTCTCGACGAGCACGCCGCCGCCGGCGGTCACCCCGAGGACGTCCAGGATCGCTGCGCCCACGTCGACGCTGGTGGTCGACGGCCCGACGGCGAACACCGCCTGCGGCCCGGCGGTCGCCAGCTGCGTGCCGGCGGCGTCGACGCAGCGGTAGGCGCC
>JAGQTE010000011.1 GCA_020439175.1 Acidimicrobiales bacterium
GAAGGCGGCGCGCCCGAAGGTGCCGGCGAGCAGGTGGGTGAAGCGGATGGCGGTGGCGGCCCTCGTCGGGATCGTGCTGCTCGTCGTCGGTGGTCTGGGCGTGGGCTGGTGGGCGTTCAACCAGATCGAGAAGGTCGAGGTGGCCGACGTGCTGTCGCCGCCGTCGCCGAACGGCATGAACATCCTGGTCGTCGGGACCGACTCGCGCGAGGGGATCGAGTCCGACGCCGAGAACGCCGACGCCTTCCTCGGTGGCGGCTTCTCCGACGCCGGGCCGTCACGCACCGACACCATGATGATCCTGCGCATCGCCGACGGCGGCCAGACGCTGTTGTCGATCCCGCGCGACCTCTGGGTGCGCAACCCGGTCACCGGCGAGAACGGCCGCATCAACGCCGTATACCAGTCCGGGCGTCCGGCCTTGATCCAGGCGGTGCAGGGCCTGGGCATCCCGGTGCACCACTACATGGAGATCAACTTCGTGAGCTTCGCCGGGCTCGTCGATGCCGTCGGCGGCATCGAGATCGACTTCCCGCATCCGGCGCGCGACACCAACTCGGGCCTCGATGTGCCCGAAGCCGGGACCCGGACGCTCGATGGGGTCGAGGCCCTCGCCTACGTGCGGTCGCGCTACTACACCGAGCTGATCGACGGCGAGTGGGTCTCGGACCCGACGGCCGACCTCGGCCGGGTCACCCGACAGCGTGCCTTCGTCAGCGCACTGCTCCGCAAGGTCGCCGGCACGAAGAACCCGTTCACCGCCCTGTCGCTGGCGCAGACCCTCGGTGACAGCGCCGGACTCAAGCTCGACGACGCCATGTCCTACCCCGAGGCGCTGGGGCTGGGATGGCAGCTGCGCTCGTTCGACCCGGCCTCGGAGACGCTGCCCGTCGTGGGCGTCAACCGGGGCGGCGCATCGACGCTCGATCTGGGTCCGGGCGCCGACGCCGTCATCGCCCAGTTCCAGTGATCGGTCAGCGCAGCCAGCGGTCCCACCAGCCGGCAGCTGCCTGGCTGGAGAGGCCGAACCCGGGGCCGTAGACGTCGAAGTGGCCCCCGTCGAGCTCGATGAGCTCGCCGAGGTCACCCATCTCGACGCGGGCCCGTCCCACGAACTCGAACGGCGACAGCACGTCGTGGCGTGCGGCGATCAACAGCACGGGTGCGGCGACCTGTGCAGCGAGATCGATCGGTCGGTAGTCGAACAGCCGGGCGATCGATCGCAACGTCACCTCGTTGCGCCAGCTCGGCGCCGCCGTCGCCTGCGCCGTGAACCAGGCGAACGAGTCGGGGTCGGGGGAGAGGGCGCCGAAGCCCTCGGGATCGTCGGTGACCACGGGGATGGCGATCGGATCCTCGCCGCGCGCCCGAGCGGCGTCGTCGATCGCCAGGATCTCGAGCAGCTCGTCCGGTGGCCGCTCGGCCGGGGGGCAGACGTAGGGCACCTGCGCCACGGCAGCGCGCACCCGATCGTCCGTGGCGGCGAGGACGACGGCGTGGCCGCCCGAGAAGCTGCTGCCCCACACACCGATGCGGTCGGCGTCGACGCCCGCCTGGCCCTGCACCCAGGTGATGGCGTCGCGGTAGGCGCGCAGCTGGCGTTCGGGGTTCACCTCCTGGCGCGGCGTCCCCCCGCTGGAACCGAAGCACGGGTGGTCGAACACGACGACGGCGGTGCCCTCGGCCGCGAAGACCTCGGCATACGCCGCCAGCCCCATCTCCTTGACGGCCGAGAAGCCGTGGGCCATGACGACGGCCGGCGCCTCGCCGGGCGCGTCGGGGCGGTAGAACCAGCCGCGCAGCGGGTTGTCCTCCGACACGATGGTGATGTCGGAGCGGACGAACCCGCCGGTCATGAGACCTGGGCCATCTTGTACAGCTCGATCTCGGTGATCGGCCCGTAGTACTCGTCGCCGGTGTCGTTGAAGAAGTGGTACATCCACATGCCCAGGTCGGGGTGGGTGGCGTTGCCCTGCTCGTCGACCATGGTGAACGGCTCGATCGAGAACGTGTTGCGTTCGACGGTGATCCACTCGCTGTGGATCACCACACGCGAGATGCGATGGAGCTCGATGGGCACGACCCCTCCTTGGGCTCGGTCGGCGATCCGGTGCCGGTGGATCGCCTCGGACCCTGCGACGCTAGCCTCGCTGCTCGTGCCGGTGATGGTGGACGAGGCCGTGTGGCCGTGGCGAGGCCGCCGGTGGGCCCACCTGGCGAGCGACTCGAGCTTGGCGGAGCTCCACGAGTTCGCCGCGCGCCTGGGCATCCCGCCGCGCGCCTTCCAGGGCGATCACTACGACGTCACCGCCGAGCTGCGCCAGGAGGCGCTCGACCTCGGCGCCGAGGCCGTCCCGGCACGCCAGCTCGTGCGACGGCTCCGCCAGGCCGGGTTGCGCCGGCGTCACGCTCCTAGGATCGGGCCATGACGAGCACTTCGGAGTTGGCCGGGCGGGTGGCGGTGGTGACGGGAGGCGGATCAGGCCTCGGCGCGGCGTCGGCCCGGGCACTGGGCGCCGCGGGCGCCACGGTGGTGGTGGCGGACCTCGACGCCGACGCCGCCGCGAGCGTGGCCGACGTCGTGGTGGCCGACGGCGGTGCGGCGTCTTCGGTGGGCGTGGACGTCGCCGACGCCGCAGCCTGCGCCGCGCTCATGGCGACGGCCGTCGAGCGCCACGGTGGCCTGCACATCGTCCACAACAGCGCCGGCGTGGCGTGGCCGGGACGCGACGGCTTCACCGGCGACATGGACGCTGCCGTGTGGGATCAGGTGATCGGCATCAACCTGTCGGGCACCTTCTACTGCTGCCGGTCGGCCATGGCGCACCTGGCGGCGTCGGGCGGCGGCTCCATCATCAACACCGCGTCGTCGATGGCGCACCTGCCCCTCGGCATGCTCGACGCCTACGCCGCCTCCAAGGGCGGGGTGGCGATGCTGACGCGCTCCATGGCATCGGGTGCGGGGCGGGTGGGCGTGCGGGTGAACGCCATCAGCCCCGGCTACGTCGACACCCCGATGAACGCCCTGATCTGGCAGACGCCGCAGCTGCACGACGCCTTCGCCCAGGGGCATGCCACCGGGCTCCAGACGGCCGAGGAGATCGCCGAGGTCGTGGTGTTCCTGGCGTCCGACGCCTCGCGCAGCTTCACCGGCGCCGTGCTCACCTGTGACCGCGGGTGGACGGCGTTCAAGCGACCCGAGGCCCTGGGCTGACGGGTGGGTCGCCGGCCCGATCCGCTGGCCGACCGGCGGGTCACCCCGCTGTGGTTGTCGCACCACTGGCCCGAGGACTACGACCGCTGCGTCCTGATCGGCCGGCGGCACGTCTGTCGCCGCTGCCTGGTGCTGTACCCGTTGGCGTTCGGCGTGGCGCTGGTCGTGGCGGCGATCGTGCCCGACGTGGCGACGGCTCCCTGGACGGCCTGGGTCACGGTGCTGGCACCGCTGCCGGCGGTGGTGGAGTTCGTGGCCGAGCACCTCGGCGCCGCGCGGCACAGCCCGGCGCGTCAGGTGGCGGTCACCGTGCCCCTCGGCGTCGGTCTGGGCGTCGGCTTCGCCCGGTACCTGTCCGACCTGACCGATCCCGTCTTCTGGGGGACGGTGGTCGTGTACGGAGGCGTCTGCGGGCTGGCGGCGATCGCTAGGGTGCGGCGCATGCCCGACGCCGATGCCGTCTTGTACTTCAACCCGAACTGCTCCAAAGCCCGCGGGGCTCGCGACCTGCTCGCCGACGCCGGTGCGGCCGTGTCGGTCGTCGACTACCGCAAGCACCCGCTCGATCGCGACGAGCTCGTGGTGCTGCTCGGCGAGCTCGATGACGACCCGGCCGCCTTGGTCCGCAAGGACGCCAGGTTCCGCGACCTGGGCCTCGATGCGGCCGACTACACGACGCCCGACGCGGTGGCGACGCTGCTGGCCGAGCACCCGGAGCTGATGGAACGGCCGGTCTTCCGGACCGGGGGCCGCGCCGTCATCGGTCGGCCGCCGGAGCGGGTCCTCGACCTGCTCTGAGCACCCCGAAGCGACCGATCTCCACGAACCCGGCGCGCCGGTACAGCCGCGCCGCCTGCGGCGTCGGGGTGAGGACAGCCGGTCGTCCTGGGCTCGCCGCCAGCAGCGTCGCCGTCAAGGCCGAGGCGATGCCGCGCCGGCGAGCGTCGTCGTCGACGGCGACCCCGTAGATGCCCACCACGACGCCGTCGTCGAGGCTCATGGCCGTGCCGACCACCCGTGCGTCGTTTCGGGCGACGAGCACCCGGAGCCGGCGGTCGGCCAGCACCTCCGGAGGGTGCACGGCACCGGGCCGGTCGGGCAGCCACACGTCGAAGGCCCGGGCGGCGCAGCGCTCGACGTCGGCGAGCGCGGCGGCGTCGCCCTCGACGAGCCGGTCGATCGTCACCCCCGCCGGCACCAGCGCCGAGGGTGTCGTCCCGGCGGGACGGAGGTACCACGGCGCATGGCCGTCGCGGCGTAGCGCCGCCCCCAGGTCGCCCGCGACGTCGAAGCTGTCGCACACCGTCGTGGCACCGGGGACGACCGGGTCGGCATCGGGATCGAGCGTGATGGCGTCGTAGAAGATCCCGGCGCCGCCCGGCTCCGCGGTCCACACGCCGGCCCGGACCTCGGTGGCCACCCCGGCTGCGTGCAGCGAGACGTCGTGCCAGGTGGCGAGGTTGCGCGCCGCTGCGGCGATCACCCGATGACGACGACCCGGATCTCGTCGCGCTGGTCCGTGGTGATGCCGATGGTGTCGGCGTCGTAGCGCACGATGCGCGCCGCGATGTCGCGACCTTCACGGCTCGACACCGACACGATCACGTCGGTCGTGCCGAGCCCGTGCTCGACGAGCGCGGTCACATCGGGTTGCACGGCGACGGTGGCGGCGAACTTCTGCACCGCGGCACCCTACAACGGCACCGGCCGGGCAGCAGATGCCGCCCGGCCGGTCGAGGTCCCCCCTCTGCCTGAACCTCCGAAGCCTCCCACCGCTTGACCGGTTGGTCAAGGGCGCGCCGGCGAACAGAGGGCGGAGCGGGCAGCTCAGGTGAGGGGCGGGAGCACGACGACCGGTTCGGCGCCGTCGACGAAGGCCGCCAGCACCTCGTAGGCGTCCTCGACCACCGGCACCAGGTGCTGGGCGTCACGGAACGAGCGGCGGTCCAACGAGCGGAAGCGCTCCAACATGGCGGCCGCGTCCTCGACGTGGAGCCAGCCCTTGTTGCCCACCGGCAGGACGATGGCGAGGGCGGCGGCTGCTTCCTCGCAGGCGTAGGCGCCCGCCAGGGTGGCGAACTCACGCCCCCACGCCAGGCGGCGGGCACCCGACGGCGTCCAGCCGAGGCGAGGGAGGCCGTCCTTGAGCGCCACCGGCGACCGGAACCCCCGGATCGGCCGCAGGTAGGGGACCATGAGCAAGCGGTACCACTCGGCGAGGTGGCGCTCCTCGAACCCGGTGCTCCACTCCTCGGGCGTGTGCAAGCGCAGCCCGGCGAGGTAGTCGGCGACGCCGGGATCGTCGCTCTGCCACACCTCGGCGGCACGGGCCCGGAAGCGGATGAGCCCCCGGTCGTCGACGAGCCCTGTGAACAGCTCGTCGAACTCGCGATGGAACGCCTCGGCGTCGAGCGCCCATGCCACGCCGTGCCGGTCGGTGCTCACCAGGGCGCCGCGCCGTCGCTGTCGGGGCGCCGGGGGCGCCTCGCGCACATCGGACACCATGCGGATGGCCATCGGCAGTCAGTCTTGTGCGCCGGTCCCCCCGAGTGGGGGATGGCGCGCGCTGTGTCTACGGTTCGATGGCGGCCGCCAGCGCCTCCACCACGGCGTCGATCGGCGGTGTGGGCGCCGCTTCGATCGACGCCATCGTCACGAAGATCTCGGTGTGCGTCGCCCGCCCCTGCATGCTCATGACGACCGAGCACGACGGCCCGCCGTCGAAGCGCACCACGATCTCGAGCAGGTGCAGGTGCCGATCGATGTAGGAGATGTAGCCGACCTGTGCCGCCGCCTCCTCCAACAGGGCGAAGGCCTCCGGACCGACGGCGTCGAGGCGCAGCGTGGCGTCCACCTCGTCATCGGTCCACGTGACCGGCGGGGGCGGTGGTGGGGGCGGCCGGTCGGGCATGGGCGATGCGTCGCCCGGCGCGTCGGCCGGCACCCGCTGCAGCACGGCGTACGCCTGCGTGAGCCGGGCGGCGGCCCCGGTGGCGTCCGCACCGGCCACGTCGGGGTGCGCCACGGCGATGCGGGCGCGAAAGGCGGCGCGCACCGCCACCGCGTCCGCGCTGTCGTCGAGCCCGAGCACGCCGAGGGCCTCACGCCGGTCCATGGGGGCCCGACGCTACCGTTGCGCCATGCGCGACGACGAGCCCCTGACCTTCACCTGTCCTCGCTGCGGCACGGACGTCGCCGAGCGCCTGTACGGGCCGTGCACGAGCTGCCGAGCGCAGCTTCGTGCCGACCTGGGCGGCGAAGCCTCCGACGTCGAGCGCGACGCGTACGAACCCAAGATGAACGTCACCCCCAACGCCGTCGCCCTCAAGGACTGACCACCTCGACATCGGCCGGCGGCGTCACCAGCGGTCGATGGGGAGCAGCGACAGGCGCGGGCCGTACTTCGGTGGCGGCGGTCCGAGCGCCTTGGCGAGGCGCTGCACCAGCCCCCGGTACGGTGCGTACGGTTCGAGGAGCTCCAGCATGCGGGCGTCGTCGGCTCTCGGTTCACCGGCGAGGGCGAACGCCACATGGTTCGGCAGGTGGAGGTCGCCCACCACGACGGCGTCGGCGTCGCCACAGACCACGCCGATGACCTTGGCCGCGGTCCACGGGCCGACGCCAGGCACCGTCTGCAACCGCTGCGACCCCGCGGCGGGGCCCAACGCCGGAACCTCCTCGAGCCGCCGGGCCACCGCCGCCGCCCGGCGGATGGTGTCTGCCCGCTGGCGTTCGACGTCGAAGCGGTGGAACGCCTCGTAGGGGAGCGCGGCGAGCAGCTCGCCCGGCGGCGGGACCCGCAGGCCGTGCGGCCCCGGTGCCACCACCCCATGGGCCCCGACGATGCCGGACCACGAGCGCTTCGCCCGGACGCCCTGCACCCGTTGACCCAGGATGGCGGGGACGAGGACGTCGAGCACCGGACCGGCCTTCGCCGGGCGCGTGCCGGGCCGGCGCCGCAACCAGTCCCGCACCGGCGACGGCCAGTCCTCGTCGAGCCACGGTGTGGCGGCGCGCAGCCCGAGCAGGTCCTCCACGCTCGCCAGCGCGTCCGCCGCGCCCGGCCCCCAGGCACGGGCCGTCACGGCGCCGCCGGTGCGCGGTTCGAGCCCGTGCCAGCCCAGCTCGAGGGTCGCGGGCCCGGTCGCCGTCTGCCAGGCGCGCACGAACCCGTCGGCGCCCAGGCGGGCGCTGGGGTCGCGGCGACCGTGCACCAGGGGCGCCAGCGTGGCGCCGGGATGCAGCGGGCCCTCCACGGCCACGGCACGTTCCAGCACCCGGGAAGGTTCGCACGCCCGGCCAGACGTGTCAGGATGGCGGCCATGGCGAACCCACCTGCGATGCAGATCGACACCGACACCATCTACACGGCGACCATCACCACCAACCGTGGCACGATCGTCTTGGACCTCGACCCGCAGCTCGCACCGAAGTCCGTGAACAACTTCGTGTCGCTGGCGCGCGACGGGTACTACGACGGCCTGACCTTCCACCGCGTGGTGCCGGGCTTCGTCATCCAGGGCGGGTGCCCCGAGGGCAGCGGGCGCGGCGGTCCCGGCTACCGCTTCGAGGACGAGCCGGTCCAGGGCGAGTACACGGCGGGCGCCGTGGCCATGGCCAACGCCGGACCCAACACGAACGGCTCGCAGTTCTTCATCTGCCTCGAGGACCTCGTCGGGCGCCTGGACAAGAACTACAACCTCTTCGGCAACGTGACGTCGGGCATGGACGTCGTCGGCGCCACCGAGATCGGCGACGTGATGTCGTCGGTCGTGATCAGTGAGCGGCCGAGGGGCTGATCTTCACCGGCGCATCGAGCGGGAAGTGGCACGCCACGTAGTGGCCCAGCCCGATCTTGCGCATCTTCGGCTCGACCTGCGCGCACATGTCCGTGGCGCGCGGGCAACGCGTCCGGAAGCGGCAGCCGCTCGGCGGCGCCACGGGTGAGGGGATCTCGCCTGCCAGCGTCGACTCCTCCGCCAGCTGGATCGAAGGATCGGGCACCGGGATGGAGCCGAGCAGGGCCGCGGTGTACGGGTGCGCCGGCTGGGCGTACAGGTCGTCGGGCGGCGCCACCTCGCACATCTTGCCCAGGTACATCACCGCCACGCGGTCGCTCACGTTCTTCACCACGGCGAGGTCGTGGGCGATGAACACGAGCGTCAGGTTGTAGGCCCGCTTCATGTCCTGGAGCAGGTTCAGGATCTGCGCCTGCACCGACACGTCGAGTGCCGAGACCGGCTCGTCGCAGATGATCAGCTTCGGGTTGAGCACCAACGACCGGGCGATGCAGATGCGCTGGCACTGACCGCCCGAGAACTGGTGCGGGCGTCGTCCGCCGGCGGCTGCGGGGTCGATGCCGACGTTCTCGAGCGTCTCGTTGACGATGCGGTCGACCTCGGCGCCTTCGGCGCGCTTCCAGATCTTGAGCGGCTCGCCCACGATGTCGGCGACCCGTCGACGCGGGTTGAGCGACGAGATCGGATCCTGGAAGATCATCTGCATCTGCGGTCGGACCTCGCGCAGCTCCTTGGGGGAGAGCGTGGTCAGGTCGACGCCGTTGAACAGCACCGAGCCGGCGTTCGGCCGCGGCAGCTGCATCATGGCCCGCCCGGTGGTGGACTTCCCGCAGCCGGACTCACCGACGAGGCCGAGGGTCTCACCCTCGCGGACGTCGATGCTGATGTCGCTCACGGCGTGGACCTTGAGGCCGGTCCGTCCCACGGGGAACTCGACCGTCAGGTTCTCGGCCCGCAACAGGGTCTCGCCTGCCGGCCGGAGGTGCTCGGTACCGCTGCCGGCCATCTCAGTGGCTCCCCGACGCGGCCAGCGTCACCGGCACACCGCTCGCGGAGCGACCGGCGGCGGCGTTGTTGGCCAGCGCCTGCGCACCGGCGTCGGTGCCGACCGGGTAGAAGCAGCGGAAGCTGTGACCGGGTTCGCCGGCATCCATCAAGGGAGGATCCTCCTGCAGGCAGCGGTCCTGCGCGTACTTGCACCGCGGCGCGAACTTGCAGCCGGCGGGGGGGTTGATCAGGTCGGGTGGGCGGCCACCGATGGCCTCGAGCCGGGTGTGGCTCGGGTCGGTGAGCTTGGGGATCGAGGCCATGAGCGCCTCGGTGTAGGGGTGCCGCATGGCGGTGAACAACGTGGCGGTCGGTGCCGTCTCGACGACCCGCCCGGCGTACATCACGGCGATGTCGTCGGTGCGGCCGGCGACCACCCCGAGGTCGTGCGTGACCAGGATCATCGCCATGTGGCGCTCGTGCTGCTGCTGCTGGAGCAGGTTGAGGATCTGGGCCTGCACGGTCACGTCGAGCGCCGTGGTGGGCTCGTCGGCGAAGAGGAGCTTGGGTCCGCAGGCCAGGGCGATGGCGATCACGACGCGCTGGCGCATGCCGCCGGAGAGCTGGTGCGGGTACTCCTCGAGGCGCTGCTCGGGCTCGGGGATGTTGACCGAGCTCAAGAGGGCGACCGCTGTGTCGTGCGCGTCGTCCTTGGACATGTTGAGGTGCAGGTAGAGCGACTCTTTGATCTGCTTGCCGATCTTCATGACCGGGTTGAGCGAGGTCATCGGATCCTGGAAGACCATCGACATCTCGGCGCCCCAGATGTTGCGCATCTGGTTCTCGTCGAGGACCGAGACGTCGAGGCCCTCGTAGAGCACCTGGCCTTCGCGCAGGACGTTGCGGCGGGGGAGCAGGCCCATGATCGACTTCGACAGCACCGACTTGCCCGAGCCGGACTCGCCGACGACGCCGAGCGTGCGGCCTCGCTGCAGCGTGAAGCTGACGCCGTCGACGGCCCGCACGGTCCCGCGCTCGGTGCGGAAGTGCGTCTTGATGTCGCGCACGTCGAGCAGCGGAGCGTTCGGGTCCCGTCCGGCAGCACTGCCGGTGAGGTCCTTGCGGCTCACAGCGCACCTTCCCGGATGTCGAAGTACTCACGCAACCGATCGCCGGCGAGGTTCAAGGACAACACCGTCAAGAACAGCACCAGACAGGGCATCAGGGTGACCCATGGCGCCGTCTCGAGGGTGGCACGGCCTTCGTTGATCATCGAGCCCCACGTCGGGTCGGGTGGTGGGATCGACAAGCCCAAGAAGGCGAGGGCGCCTTCGGCCACGATCGCCACGGCCACGCCGATGATGCCGAACGACACGATCGGCAGGACGGCGTTGGGCAGGATCTCCTTGGTGATCACCCGCCCGTTGGAGGCGCCCAGCGTGCGAGCCGCCAGGACGAACTCCCGCTCGGCGAACACCAGCGTGCTGGCACGCACGAGGCGGGCCACCGGCGGGATGGCGACGATGCCGATGGCGAGCACGATCGTCTTCACCGACTTGTCGTCGAGGAAGGTGACGATCGACATGGCGAGCAGCAGCGCCGGGAAGGCGAGCAGCACGTCCATGGCGCCCATCAGCACGGTCTGGACCTTGCCCTTGAAGAACCCGGCGATGATCCCGATGATCGAGCCGAAGAAGATGCCGAAGATCACGGCAGCCACGCCGACCAGGATCGACACGCGGGCACCCCAGATGACGCGTGCGAAGATGTCTCGCCGCAGCTTGTCGGTCCCCATCAAGCCGTAGCCGGACAGCGGCGGTTGCAGCGAGCAGTCGCGCGACGTGCACACCGGCTGCGTCGGGTCGGGCATGCCCAACTTCTCGAGCAGCGGCGCCAGCAAGGCCAGCGCCACGATCAGGAAGATCCATGCGGCGGCGATCCAGAACGTCCAGCCGAGACGCTTCTTGACGGCGTCCTCGGGCACCTGATCCGGATCGAGGTTGTGGAGCGCCTCGAGGTTGTAGGCGTCGACGTCGGCGATCTGGGTCAGCTCGGTGGCGAGGTTCGGGGACTCCAGGAAGTCGCCGCTCGGGAAGTAGTTCGAGCCGGGCGCCTGGTTGCCGGGGTGCTCAGGCGAGTGCTCGGGCATGGCGGATCCTCGGGTCGAGCACGGCGTAGAGCAGGTCCACACCGAAGTTGATCAGGACGTAGGCGAAGGCGACGACGACGACGCCGGCCTGCACGGCCAGGTAGTCACGTCCCAAGATGCCGTCGACGATGTACTTGCCCAGGCCGTTGAGCGAGAAGATCACCTCGACGACGAAGGCGCCGCCGATCAGGCGGCCCATGTTGAGGCCGGCCACCGTCACCAGGGAGAACGTCGAGGGCCGGAAGGCGTGCTTCCACAGGATGCGCTTGGGCGGGATGCCCTTGGCCTTCGCCATCGTGATGTAGTCCTCCTGCAGCGTCGAGATGAGGTCGGTGCGCAGGAGGCGCATGTAGACCGCCATCTCGGCCAAGGCCAACGTCAGCGCCGGCAGGAAGAACGTCCGGAGGTTGTCGAGCGGGTTCTCGAGGAAGGGTGTGTATCCCGTCGCCGGGAACCACTTCAGGTTCACGGCGAAGATCAACACCAGCACGGGCGCGACGACGAACGGGGGTGCGGCGAGGAACCCGAACGCCGTCGTCGTCGAGACCCGATCGAAGACGCCTCCCGCCCGTCTCGCCGCCACCACGGCGATGGGGATGGCGATGCCCAAGGCCAGCAGCTGCGAGTAGATGACGAGCTCCGCCGTGACGGGGATCCGTTCCGTCAGCGCCTCGCTGATGTCCTGCTGCGTCCGACCCGAGCGGCCGAAGTCACCCCGAGCGACGTTGCCCAGCCAGTCGGCGTACCGGATGTACACCGGATCGTTGAGGCGCAACTCCTCGACCTTCTGGTCACGCTGCTCCTGGGTGCACCCGATGCCGCACAGGGTGTCGGCGAGGTTGCCGGGCAACAAGGTCAGCATGAAGAAGGAGAAGAAGGTCACGCACAGCAGCACGATGACGAGCTGCAGCAGCTTCCTCCAGATGAATGCCATGGGCTCCCGTCGTCCTCCCGAGGATGGTCCCGTTCGTATCGGTCACGGGGCGCGGAACGTGAGGGTCCCGGCGCCCGAATCGCTCAATTGTCGTCAGCTCACTGGTCGAGCCAGGTCTGCGTGAGGAAGGTCACCCCGGGGAAGCCCAGGCCGCCGACGGGGTAGGCGGCCTTGCCGTCGGGCAGGGGGCCGTTGGTGATCTGACGCACCTTGTTGTTGGCGCCGATCGCCCACACCGAGTGATCGAGCCAGATGTAGGGCAGGTCCTGGGAGAAGAGGCGCTGCAGCTCGTCGTAGGCCGCCTCGCGCTCTGCCGGGTCCGTGCTGGAGCGACCCTTGTCGAGCGCGGCGTCGATCTCGGGGTTCTGGTTCCGGGCGATGTTGAGCGCCAGGCCGCCGGTGGCGTTGTCCGACGTCCACCACAGGTAGTCGGCGTCGGGGTCGGGAGCGCCGAACTGGCGCCACAGGTTCGCCTCGTAGTTCCCGGCCACGGCATCGGTGATGAAGGTGTTCTGCTGGTCGGTGTTGAGCTCCACCTCCATGCCCACGGCCTCCCACTGCTGCTGGAGGAACTCGAGGTTGTCGCGGGTGTCGACGCCGCCGCCGCGCAGTGTGAAGGCGAACTCGCCCTTCTCGGCCTTGATCTCGTTGACGAGCTCCTGGGCCTTGGCGGGGTCGTACTCCGGGTAGCCGTTGTCCTCGAGGTACCACGGCGAGTCCGGGGTGAAGGGCCCGTTGGCGACGAAGTTGACGTCGTAGTTGACGATGGAGTTGTACTCCTCGTTGTTCGTGGCGTAGGCCACCGCCTGGCGGGCCCGGATGTCGTCGAACGGCGGCTTGGAGGTGTTGAGCATGACGAAGCCCTCCTCGGCCTCGCCCTGGTCCTCGACCAGCTGGATCTGACCCTGGGCCGCCAGGTCGCGCATCTCGAGGATCGTCGCCTGGTCGGTGGTGTGGATCATCTCGAAGTCACCGGACTTGAGGCCGGCGAGGCGCTGGGTGTTCTCGGGCGTCGGCTGGAAGATCACCGTGTCCAGGTACGGCAGGGCGTTGCCCTCGGCGTCCTTCTGCCAGTAGCCGTCGTACTTCGACGCCTCGAACTCCTTGTCCGGCTCCCAGCTCACGAACTGGAACGGACCCGTGCCGACTGGCTTCAGCCCCCCCTGCTCGTCGGCGAGCGTGCCGGGCGACGGGATCACGCCGAGCTGTCCGGTCAACACGCCGGGGAACGCGGCCCACGGCTCCTTCATGGTGAACACGACCGTCAACGGGCCCGTGGCCGTCACCGACTCGACGTTGGTGATGGCGGCGCCGGTCAGCGGCGACTTGAGGTGCAGGTTGTAGACGTTGGCGACGGCTTCGGCCGTCAGCGGCGTGCCGTCGTGGAACATCACGCCGTCGCGCATCGTGAACGTCCAGGTCTTGAAGTCGTCGCTGGACTCGAACGACTCGGCCAGGTACGGCGCCGGCGAACCGTCCTCGTAGCGGGCGACCATGGTGTCGTACACCGCCAGGCCCATCATCACGCCGACGATCGACCAGCGGTCCGACGTGGGCTTGAAGCCCGTGGTCTCGGCCTCGAGGGCGTAGCGGAGGGTGCCGCCGGGCTTGGGCGTGCCGTCGGACGCCAAGGTGACGGGCGGTCGGGGCCCCTTGGTGCCGCCGTCCTCGCTGGTGCTGCCGGTGTCGCCGCCGGCGTCCGTGCTGGTGTTGGCGGAGCAGGCGCCCGCCACCAGGCCGACCGCCAGGGCGGCGGGGATCGCCCGACGCCACAGGCCAGTGCCGATCGTGTGCTTCACGGTGGTCCCCCCTACGGTTCCGCGGAACGCGCTGTCTTGGATGCTTGTGCTGATCCCACCACCCGTGACCGGGGTCACCCGGTCGGCGGCCGGCACGGTACGAGCGCAGGCACCATTGTGTCAACAGCGCGGCAACAACGTGGCGCAGGCAGCAGCGGGTCGCTGCGACGGCCCGGCAGGCGCGACGACGGGCCGGTGCCCGAAGGCGACCGGCCCGTCGCGCCGTTCCGATGCGGTGCCCGCTCCAGCAGCACCCCCGCGTGCTCCCGGCGTCCCGGCAGCAACCACAGGTGCCGTTCGCCCGAAGGCTCCCGGCGAGTTCCCGTCGGACCGAAGCCCTCCGGGTGGGGGTGCCAGCGCTGCGGCGGTGTGCCTCATCGGCCTGGCAGGTGCCACCCAACACCCGCCGCGGTGGCGGGTCAAGGCCCCACCGCGAGATCCCCAAGGCGATCCCCAGCTTCGGGGCGAAATCCCCAAGGCGAGGGGCGTCGTGCACACACCGTGCACAGGCGCGCCCACAGCTGGCGTCAGCCAGGAGGTCTCAGCCCGGCTCGGTGCCTTGCGGTCCCGTCGGCTCGGTGTCGTCGTCGGGTGGCGACGAGGTCGTGGTCGTCGTGACGTCGTCCGGATGCTCGATCGCCGGCGACGGCGACGGCAGCCCTGGCGCCAGCGGCGGCACCTCGTAGGCGTCATAGGCGTGCGCTCGCGACAGCACCAGCTCGACGTAGCTGCCGTCGTTGTTGTAGCTGCGGAAGCCCCGGCGGAGGCCGGCGTCGGTGTCGAGCCCGGGCCCCTGCCGGCACAGGTAGGCGGCGGCGGTCAGCGTGGCGTCGTAGAGGTTGTGCGGGTCCGCCTTGCCGTCGCCGTTGCCGTCGCGGGCCACGACCTTCCAGGTGGACGGGATGAACTGCATGGGACCGACAGCGCGGTCGCCGTTGGGATCGCCGTCGATCTCGCCGCCGTCGGTGTCGCCGATCGACGCCGTGCCGTTGCTCCCGTCGAGCGCGATCCCGGTGATCGGGTCCTCGATGTTGCCGTCGGCGTCCGGCTGGGTGCCGTTGTAGGTGCCGTGGTTCGACTCGGTGCGGGCGATGGCCGCCAGCGCCGTCCACCGCAGCCCGCAGCTCGGTTGCTCCGCTCGGATGGTCCGGGCCGCGCGGTAGTAGGCGTTGAAGTTGACGAACCGGAAGTCGAGGTCGACGACCGCCGACATGAGCCGGCTGTCGGCGACGGCCTGGCGCCGCGCCACCAGCTCGGTCGACGCCTGGTCGCGCCGGGCGGTGGCGTCGTCGCGGATGCGCTCGGTCTCGGTGATGCGGCGGGCGACCACGTCCACCTCGGCCTGGGCTGCCGACTCGATCGTGGCCTGTTCGGCCAGGTGGCGGGTCAGGAAGCGCAGCTCGCTGAGGCGATCCTGCTGCACGGCATCGACGAAGACCCGTTGGCTGCCCCGCTCGTTCGCCGCCTGCAGGTCGACGATCTCCTCGACCGGGCCGCCGAGCCCGCCCTGGACGTACTGGCCGACCGCCAGGTCCCGCAGGTCCGCCCGTACCACGGCCAGGCGGATCTCGTCCTTGAGGCGGCGCCGTTGGGCCCCGACGAGCTCGCCCTCGAGGCGCTCACGGGCGGCGAGGAGCGCCCGCAGGTCGGCGATGGAGGTCTCGATCGTGGCTTCGGCCTCGGTGAGCCGGGCCTCGGTCACGCCATAGGCATCCACAGCCGCTCGGTACTCCGTGCCGTCGAGCGCCACGGCGCCGAGGTCGTCCTCGACACGAGGATCGGCGGTGATGATCACCTCGGCGGTGCGCCGTTCGGCCGCGGCGTCGTCCGATGTGGTGGTCTGGGCCTCGCCGGTGCCGGGCGCGCAGAGGCCGAGCGCAACGGCGACGCAGAGCGCAGCGGCGAGTCGGCGGTGGCGAACGGGCGATCCGGACACGGCGCGCGATTGTCGCACGGGCGGACCCCGGGCTGGGGTACGCGCCGGCGATATGCTCGCAGGCTTGCACGGCGGTCGGGTCCGCCGTGAGGACCCAGGAGAGCAGATGTCCGAGGTGAGCGCGGCCGAGGCCCCGTCCGACTTCGACGCCGTCTACCGCTCGGTGGCCGACGTCCAGGGTTGGATGACCCGGGACCAGGCCTGCCGGTTGTGGGATCGTGCCGGTGAGCTGGACGCCGGCGACCGCATCGTCGAGATCGGCAGCTTCCACGGGCGCAGCGCCATCATGCTGGCGTCGAGCGCCCCGGCGGGCGTCGAGATCATCACGATCGACCCGCACGGCGGCAACGACCGCGGCCCGCACGAGTTCGAGGGGTTCGAGGACGAGGCCGAGCAGGACCACCAGACGTTCCTGGCCAACCTCGAACGTGCCGGGGTGCGTGAGCGCATCCACCACCTGCGCGAGTACTCCCACGACGCGCTCGCGGGTGTGCCCGGCGAGATCGAGCTGCTCTACATCGACGGCGCCCACCGGTACGCGCCGGCCCTCGACGACATCCGGCAGTGGGCGCCGAAGGTCTCCTACAAGGGCACCTTGCTCATCCACGACTGCTTCAGCGCCTGGGGACTGACGTTGGCGCTGATGGTGGAGCTCTTCTGCGGCGGCAAGTTCCGCTACGTCGGGCGATCGCAGACCATGGCCGAGTACGAACGGATCGACCTGACCCCGGCGGACCGGGCCGCCAACTGCTTCCGCCAGGTGCTCGAGCTGCCGTACTTCGCCCGGAACCTGGCCATCAAGGTGCTGATCAAGGCGAAGCTGGCGCCGCTGTCCCGCCTGCTGGGCGGCGACGGCAACTGGCCGTACTGACGGCCGACGGCGGGCGGCCAGGTGCCACGGGCACCGGTGGGTCGTCTGGTACCGTCCGAAACTCGACACACCGATGGGAGCCGGCCGGAGTCGGCCGAGATGTGGGGACATGGCTGACGCACACGACGAGAAGGACGCGCCGACGGAGCCGGCGACGCCGCCGACCGACGACGAGTGGGACGAGGAGGAGTCGATCCTCACCTGGAAGCTCCTGCTCGGCATCGTCGTGGCCCTCGTGGTGGTCGCCGTGCTGGCCATGACCCTGTTCGGCTCGTCGTCGGACAACGGCAACGTGGCCTCGGGCGACACTGACACCACGGTCGACAACCTGGCGAACGTGCCGGCGATCCGTGACGACTTCACCCGCCCCGACAACTCGTCGACCTTGGGCAAGGCCAGCACGGGCGAGGACTGGGATGCCGCACTCGGCACCTGGGGCATCTCGTCGAACCAGGCGTACGTCGCCCAGAAGAACACTGGCCCGCGCAACATCGCCCTCGTCGACCTCGGCCAGGGCGACGGCTCGGTCGGTGCCACCGCCTCGAAGATGGTCAACGGGTGGGGGCTGGTGTTCCGCTACCGGGGGCCGAACGCCTACTGGTACATCGCCTCGACCCCACTCGGGGACAAGCAGACCGCCGGGTTCAACGTCTTCAAGGTGACCGACGGCGTGCCCGAGAACGTCAAGGCCAACTGCATCAAGCAGCTCCAGGACGACTCCAAGGTGCGGGTCGAGTTCTCCGGCGCGCTGATCACGGTGTTCGTCGACGACAAGCCGGTGTGCACGGTCAACGACAACTACCTGCAGGCGCAGACCAAGGTCGGGCTGTTCGTGGCGGAGCAGGGCGTCGCCGATGCCCGGTGGAGCTCGTTCGTCGCCACCAAGGGCCTGGCCGGACCGCCCGTGACCGCCAAGCCGTTCACCCCGCCGACCTCTGCCGGCGGGGGCTCGTCGACCACCGCGCCGGCTCCGAGCGCGCCGTCCACGACGGCGGCGCCGCAGGGCTGAGGCGGGGGAGGCGGCGTCGCCGTGGAGCCGGCCGCGCCGACGTCGACGACCTGGCAACGGATCGTCCGCGTCGTCGAGCCGCACCAGGGCGGTCGCTTCGCCGCGCTCGACGGCTACCGGGCTGTCGCCGCCATCGGCGTGCTCGTGTACCACGTCGCCGGCAACGCCAAGCTGACGCAGGGCACGGCTCCGCTCAACGCCTTCCTGGCCAACCTGGGCAACTTCGGGGTGGCCGTGTTCTTCTTGCTCTCGGGGTTCTTGCTGTACCGGGGCTTCGTCTTCTCGGCGCTCACCGATGAGCCCGGCCCACGGTGGTTCCGGTTCTGGCGCCACCGCTTCTTGCGGATCTACCCGGCCTACTGGGTGGCCCTGCTGGCCTTCATCGCCCTGATCGGGCTGAAGATGAACCCGACGCTCGGCAACCTGGCATCGATCTTCGGCCTGGTGCAGATCTACCGACCCCTGTTCGGGTTCGCGGCGCTGTCGGTCGCCTGGACGCTGTGCATCGAGGTCAGCTTCTACGTGGCCCTGCCGTTCATCGCGCTCGGGATCCAGCGCGGGCTGGGCGCGGCGGCACGGACGCCCAAGGCCCGCATGCAGGCGCAGCTGCTCGGGCTCGGGATCATGGTCGCCGTCGCCTACATCTACCGGATCACCATCGCGGCCCAGGCGACCGGCCCGGGGGACAACCAGCACCTGTGGCTGCCCAACTACCTCGACTGGTTCGCGCTCGGCATGGCGCTGGCGCTGGCGGTCGTGTGGCGCGACATGGGCCGCCCCCTGCCGCGCGCCGTGCAGGTCTTCGCCGACAGCGGTTGGGCCTGTTGGGTGGTCGCGGCCATGGCCTACGGCATCTTGATGATGCTGCGCTCGGGTGGCGAAGCGACCGCCGGCGGCTTCGGCAAAGAGACCGCCACCGAGATGTGCCTGCGCTTCTTCTTCAACGGCACCGCCGCCTTCTTCTTCCTGCTGCCGGGGATCCTGTCGCTGCGTGAACCCGATCGCATGAAGGGGTGGCTGTCGGCATTGGTGCCGGCCTACCTCGGCACCATCTCCTACGGCATCTACCTGTGGCACAAGATCTGGCTCGACTGGATGAAGGGCACCCAGCCCGAGCCCGGCTTCGCCGCGTCGTGGGGCTTCTGGCCGACCCTGGCTGCCGTGTTCGCCTTGACGGTGCTCAGCGCCTCGGCGAGCTGGTTCCTGATCGAGCGACCCCTGCTGCGCTTCAAGGACCCGAGGCGACGTCGGTGAAGGCGGGCGCGGCGCGTCTCGTCGCGGCCTACCGTGCGCGCGCGTGGCCGACCGTGCTGCTGTTCGCCGTGCTGAGCACGGCGGCCACCGTGACGTCGAGCACCGGGCTCTACGTCGGCGACAACCGGTTCGAGCAATACTGGAACCCGGCGCGCCGCGTCGCTCGCTCGATGACCATCTGGGATGCGTTCCGTGGTCTCGGACGTGTGCGCGAGGACTTCTGGCCCGGCACCACCTTGCCCATCGGGCTGTTCCGGTCAGTCGGCACGGCACCGTGGTTGGCGGAGCGGCTGTGGCACGCCCTGCTGCTGACCCTGGTCGGCGTGGGCGTCGCCGAGGTCGTCCGGCTGTTCCGCCCCCAGCGCGGCATGGAGCACCTCATCGCCGGCCTCGCTGCGGCCTTCGGTGCCTACTCGGCCACGTTCTTGACCCCGTTCTCGAACCTGTACTTCCAGTTCGTCGTCGGCATCTGGCTGGTCGTGGTCTTCGTGCGCGGGCTGCGCAGCGACCATCCGTGGCGCTGGGCGGCGGCGATGGCGTTGCTCGTGCTCACGCCGGGCGACGTCGACACGCCCGGACTCGTCTACAACATGATCCCGCTCGTGTGGGTGTCGGTGTACCTCCTGCTCGTCGAGCGGTCGGTGCGCCTCGAGCGCTACCTCGGCTTCCTGGCGCGCGCCGCCGTGCTGACCCTGGCCGTGAACGCCGCGGTCCTGGCCAAGATCTACCTCGGCGCCGCGACCTTCGGTCAGCGTCTGAACGACACGGAGACGGCCGAGGTGTCGTTCCTCACGTCGTCGTGGCCCGAGTCGATCCGTGGCCTGGGCAACTGGCTGTCGTACTTCCGTGACGAGGGCGACCTGCTCAAGCCGCAGGGCGCGCCGCACTTCAACAACTGGGTCGTCGTGGTGGCGACGTTCGTGCCGGTCGTGTTCGCGCTGATGGTCCCGTGGCTCAGCCGATGGCGGCCGCGGATCCTGTTCTCGATGATGGCGTTGGGCTCGCTCGTCGTCCTCGTCGGCGCGTATCCGCTGTACGAACCGTCGCCGCTGGGGGAGCAGGTGTACCGGGCCTTCGACCAGATCCCGATGCTGGCGGCGTTCCGCAACACCTACAAGATCGGCTCCGGCCTCGTCATCGGGGTGTCCGCCATGTTCGGCTATGCCGTGGCGGCGTCGTACCGGCGGGTGAAGCGGCTCGATCGGCACCTGGCGTATGTGCCGGTGCTGCTGGCGGCCTTCGGCATCCTGGGCGCCGGGTTCCCGTTCTGGACCGGACAGCTCTACAACCCGAACCAGACGATGGAGGCGGTGCCGCAGTACTGGAGCGACGCCACCGAGTGGCTCGATGCCCAGCCGGGTGATGGCCGGGTGCTCGTCGTCCCGCCGACGAGCCGGTCCCGCTACCGGTGGGGCTGGGTCGGCGA